>SLFB01000325.1 GCA_007124475.1 Vibrio sp.
GCGTCTTAGCGTAGTGTTTAGCGACAATCCCTGCTAACAAGTCACGCTGAGTTGGGATCACCTTACCGTCTTTATTAGCATTCTCATTGAGTAGATCAGCATTGCTTTCTTCAATCAGACCTTCAATTTCTTTGGTTAGCGTACTCTGCTTTTCACGGGCAATATCACGATCGTGACGGTATTCAATATAGGAGCGAGCTAAACCTTTGTACGGCCCTTGCATCAGTTCATTTTCAACCAAGGTTTGAATCTCAGCAATATGAACCTGCTGCTGTCCTTCAAGCTGTAGTTCAACCGCTAACGCAACGTTAAGAGCGTAAATAGCAATTTCGCTGGTGACTTGCTCAGCAGCGCTTTCTACCGCTGCTTGAATACGATCTCGACTGAACGACGCTTTAGAGCCGTCACGCTTGACTACGATTGGTTTCATGAATTCTCCTTACCCAGCATATCCACACGCTTATCCACAAATACACTATATAGACAAAAGCTTGCACCGCTGACACAATATGTTGTGGCGTATTAGACGAAATGCCGCCATAACGCGTATTGATTTAGATCAACAAAAATCAGACCATGGACAAGAAGAAGACGATAATTAGATCCTGGTTTCCAACCTCAGATGAAACACTGCAACGTGACATTTTTATCGCCTGATATATTGATTTTTAAAAAAGCCTGCTAGGCTAAGGAGTTAACGATTTAGCAGAGATAAACCCGACCATGATGGCACGTTTATTAACATTATTGACCTTAGGGATAACCCTACTCTTCCCGTTAGCCAGTTACGGGCAAACTCTCGATATCACCACTTGGAATATCGAATGGCTTAATCTTAACTCCGATGCCACAGAAGATAAGGGCAAACGTAGTGATGCTGATTTTCAAGCTTTGACTCGACACTTTCAGCGTTTCAATACCGATATACTGGCTTTTCAAGAAGTGGATAGTATTGCTGCCATCCAAAAGGTGGTGGGTAATGATTATCGAATTGTTTTATCTGAACGCGCCATGCCACAACATCAGCAGCATCAATTCCGTACACTCAATCAATATACTGGTTTTGCCATCAAATCAACCATCCCCTTTGCAACGCCAGCTGATATTGATCTCTATAGACGGACGAACCATAAGCTACGTTTCGCTACTTATGTGATTCTCTATCCTGATACTCGAAAAGAAATGCATTTGCTGGCAGTGCATTTAAAAGCCGGGTGCGCTGGAGCCTTTCATCCCAATGCTGACAGTTGCCAGACTTTAAAAACTCAGGGCAAAGCACTCAACCACTGGCTACAAGAACGAGAGCGCCATCAACACGCCTTTATGATCTTAGGAGATTTCAATCATAATCTCGCCTACCGAGACGATTGGCTATGGCAGATTATCACTCACAACACCGCTCAATCGGCACGACTTGCCACTCAAGATACTCCAGCGCGCTGCCAAGTCCGCTCTCGTCGTCAGCCAGATAAACTACACCGCTTTCGTTCGTTAATTGATCATATCATTGTTAGCCGCCAAGTGACCCATCAGCAAGTACAGCAAATGGTTTTTCCCAGCGATGAAGTGTTACGCTACCGACTGAGTGATCATTGTCCGATTCATGGTCAATTTCACTGGTAATTCTTTATGCAGACCGGATAAAAAATTGGCGTATTGAATAACTTTTTTCAATACGCCATAAACTAAACCACTTAAGTCACTAGGATCGGGTTTTTAGCCATTGTCCCATCACAAATAAACCGGTTAACATAGCCACGAAAAAGATCCATACATCGCCATTACCTAGCGCTAAACTTGACACTGCTGGCCCTGGGCAGATGCCTGCTAACCCCCAACCCAAGCCGAAAATAACCGCACCGCTAATCAGACGACTGTCGAGATGGGGATTATTCGCCAAGCTGAAACTCAAGGCATTAAGCGGCTTAGCCTTTGGTTTAATCACAATAAAATAAGCTGGCATAAAGACCAATAACGCCCCGCCCATTACAAACATTAAGCTTGGGTCCCAAGCGCCAGCCACATCTAAAAAGCCAATCACCTTGGTCGGATCCGCCATACCAGAAATCACCATACCGATCCCAAACAGTAAACCGCTAACCAAAGATGTCAGACGAAATAAAAACATATTCATAACCTATCCTTTACTAATCATTGACGGTGGACTTAAAAGAGATGTAAACGAACGAAAACAGTAATACCAGCAACCAGCATAAAGATCCCCGTGGCAACAATAGAGCGCAGCGACAAACGCCCAATCCCACAAATTCCATGCCCACTGGTACAGCCATTACCTAAGCGAGTCCCTAAACCAACCAGTAAGCCAGCAATGATGAGCATCCCTGTGCTCGATGAATACTGCAAAGGCACCTCCGCCGCCAATAAAAGCACCCCAAACACGCCACCTACCACTAAGCCAATAATAAATAGCCAGCGCCATGCGGTATCTTGCGCTTTAGGAGTTAACAAACCACCAAGAATACCGCTGATCCCAGCGACTTTACCGTTTAATAACAGCAATAAAGTGGCGGAGACGCCAAGCAACATTCCGCCAAATAGCGAATACCAAGGAATTGAAAATGTCATAGTTACCTCATCATGAATTAGCGTTATTTGGGTGACAAAAAATACGTTGTAAACTGGCAATCAGTTGTTGAACACGCTGATCGGCCAATGAATAAAAAACTTGTTGAGAGCGTTTACGTGCGCTGATCAATCGCTGTTTACGCAGTAAAGCAAGATGCTGTGATAAGGCTGATTGACTCAATAAAGACGCTTGTTGTAACTGAGCTACCGCGACTTCACCCTCAATTAACTGACACAGCACCATCATCCGTTCAGGATGGGCCATAATTTTTAATAATTCCGTGACCTCAGCAATATGAACTTGCATTTGATCAATATTTATCTCAGCCATACGCTCATCTCCGATCACACTGTCAACATAATAGTAACCAAACCCTAAATTAGTCAACACTTATTTAGATAAATAAAAATTAGAATAATCTAATTTATTGCCTTATACTGTTGCCAGTATTTTTAAAAGCTAACTATACCCAAACAACTTGGAGTTGCAGGTAGGCGGCAAGTGAGTGAGTCCCCATGAGCATAGATAGACTATGTGATTGGGGCGAACGAACGTAGCCAACACCCCTGCAGCTTCAAGTAGGAA
>SLFB01000305.1 GCA_007124475.1 Vibrio sp.
ACCATTTGCTGTGCCAGTTATACCCTTCCCAGTTGAAGATGCAGGCTGTTGGCTACGTTCGTTCACCCCAATCATATAGTCTGTCTATGCTCATGGGGATTATGAGAGCCATCCGTGGCTCTCACCAAAGGCCAGCCTACGGCTGTTCAAATTTGTCACTCACTTACTGCTTACCTGCAACTCCAAGTTGTTTAGGTATAGTACTTATTATGTCGCAGAATGATATTTACTCGTATTATGCAGCCTAGTCACTCCCCTACCTGTTGTTTTATTGGCCTAGTTTTGGTTGAAATCACACCTGCCGTAATTTATCCCTTCAAGTTAATCGTTCCGTGACTCAAGAACAATGTAATAATGTAGAAGGTTATCTCTTTCTTACTTGAAAATATGGTGTTGTTAGTCATGTTTGGTCCTTTGCTACTTGAAGCTGCTGGGAGGTTAGTACGTTCGTGCACCACAATCACATAGCCTGTCTATGCGTATGTGGATGAATTCACTTGCCGCCTACTTGCAACGCTAAGTGGTTCGGCTATATTTCTATTTTACATTGTAAATCTGTGACGCTGTAACAGTTTTCTAATCTGGTTTTCTAGAGACAGTTAGTTTGGAAAATTAACCGTTAGTGATGATAGATATTTCCAGCTTTTTCCAATTTCATAACCAATTTAGGGATGTGGTATGTTTTTCGGCATAAAAATTTAAAAGTAGTCTGTTCACCTTTTTATTGTCAATGCTTTAATTTGCTGTACAATATGCATCAGTAATGGATGATGAGAATAGCGATGAAAAGAGAACAAACAATAGACAATCTCTATAAGCTGGCTGAACTTACCCAGCAAGTACAGGCTGATCGTATTGAGATTGTATTGGAAGAACGACGTGATGAGCATTTTCCACCAATGTCAAAAGCATTAATGGAAACTCGTTCTGGATTGACGCGGCGTAAACTTGATGATGCGATTGCTAAGTTAGAATCTGCTGGACATCAATTTACCAAAAATAATGCTAATCACTACTCAATATCTTTAACCGAAGCCCATATGCTTATGGATGCAGCTGGAGTATTAAAATTTCATCAACGTAAGAAAAATGTTGATAATAATCCTTGGATTATTAACGTTCAGAACCAAAAAGGTGGAACGGGTAAATCAATGACGGCGGTTCATTTAGCGGCATGCTTAGCCCTGAATTTAGATAAGCGCTACCGAATTTGTTTGATTGATTTAGATCCTCAAGGTTCTTTACGACTATTTTTAAACCCACAAATCAGTTTAGCCGAGCATAGTAATATTTATTCCGCGGTTGACATTATGCTCGATAATTTCCCTGAAGGAACAGAAATAGATAAAGCCTTCTTGAATAAGAATGTGTTATTACCGACTCAATATCCTAATTTAAAAACCATTTCTGCTTTTCCAGAAGATGCAATGTTTAATGCTGAAGCGTGGCAGTCACTATCGAAGAACCAATCATTAGATATTGTGCGCCTATTGAAAGAAAAACTGATAGATAAAATTGCTGATGAATTTGACATTATCATGATTGATACTGGTCCACACGTTGATCCTTTAGTTTGGAATGCGATGTATGCTTCTAATGCATTGCTGATTCCATGCGCTGCTAAACGTCTTGATTGGGCATCAACGGTTAATTTCTTCCAGCATTTACCCACGGTTTATGAGATGTTCCCCGATGATTGGAAAGGCTTAGAGTTTGTTCGTCTTATGCCAACTATGTTCGAAGATGATAATAAAAAACAGGTTTCTGTGCTGACCGAGATGAATTATTTACTGGGTGATCAAGTGATGATGGCAACCATTCCTCGAAGCCGTGCTTTTGAAACTTGTGCTGATACCTATAGCACGGTATTTGACTTAACGACTAGCGACTTTGAAGGTGGTAAAAAAACGTTAGCTACAGCGCAAGATGCGGTTCAAAAAAGTGCGCTAGAACTTGAACGTGTTTTACATAGTCATTGGCAGTCATTAAATCAGGGATAAATAAGTTATGGCAATAAAAACATCTGATCTAAATGCAAAACTCTTTGGCAAAGCTGATAAGCGTAGAGCTTCCACGCCACAAGAAGCTCAGGCTGCGGCTAAAGCTCAAGCACAGATCATTGAACTCACGGTAGCTGGTGAGAGTACGGTAACATTTGAATTGGTTCGTGTTGCCAGCAAAGATATTGAGCAGACGACGGTTGTTTTTGCGCAAAATGCTCGTGAGCAGGCGTTCCTCAACCCTCATGCTTTAGCTGATATACTCGATACTTTACGTACCCGTGGACAGCAATATCCTGCTGTTGGACGTCGTCTAGCCGATGGCACGATTGAAGTTTTAGATGGTAGTCGTCGTCGAAAATCGTGTTTAATAGCTGAGCAAGATTTCTTGGTTTATGTGGCTGAGGGTATTACCACTGAACATGCTAAGTTCTTGTCTGATGTTGCTAATGCACATAAGCCATTGTCTCTATATGAGAAAGGTAAAGAGATGCAAGCCCAGCTCGATAGTGGTGCGGCGGAAGATCAAAAAGCCTTAGCTAAGATGTTTCAATGCAGTGAAGCTTTGGTCAGTGGGGCTTTAAAAGCCGCATCTTTACCTTTAGCTTTGCTACAAGCCTACCCTAATGTGGTTGAACTAGGACGCCCAACCATAGTTAAACTGCATAAGCAATTTAATGAACTTAGCACTGAGCAGCAACAGCAATTATTGGCCAAATGCCAACGTGATGATGGTTTTGTGTGGCAACATTGTCAGTCTCAGGGCGTTACTCGTTTAACCAAAGAAGTGACGGAAACATTGGAATCATGGATAGAACAGTTTTCTCCCGCCAAAAAAGCGCTTAATAATAAAGTTGAATTAGTTAAAGGACGTGTCAGCTATCAACGTAAAGGTCAGCAGTTAACACTGAATATCAATAAGGTGGATGATCAGCTAGCGCAAGAAATTTTAAATTTTCTTCAGTCAAAGGTTTCCTAAATTCTCTTCTTCAGTTAAACACTCAGCCCACGTTCGCGTGGGCTGAGTGTTTGGTATGGCATCCCCTGCCTACTTGCAGCAGTCGTTTTAACCTTATCTGGGTAGCTTAACATCCTTCACTAAGGCTTTGGCCATCATGCTCATGATTGTTCTCTAGGTTGTGATACCATAGTAAGAGTGTCATTCAATGTGATTTCTTATAAACAATGTTAACAGCCGACTATTGCAATTACTTCGATCGCCTTTATCAATCCGCTCAACAGCACAACCAGCGAATTGGGGTTTATTTGTGTGCTGACTTAGCCTGGAGCCAACATTTATTACCACAATGGTTAGCTTCACTATCAGAGGTTCGCCAAGTTCAGTTAGGTGGTTATGGCATAGTAAACACGCACAGTGTGCCGTTTAATCAAGGTCAACGGTTACTCGGTCAAGAATGTGATTTACTGGTTTGTGATTTGAGTTCAGGTTTTGACGCTAATAGTTTTAGCGCCGTTTTGGGTACCTTGGTTGGGGGCGGTTTGCTGTTTGTTCTAGGACATCAAGAAAACCCTTTAGCGGCCGATAATGTTTGGCTCACTAGAGCATTACGAAAATTATTAGTGATAACGCCTAATCAGATACCGCCCTTACCTGATTTTCTAGCTGTTAGTTCTATCAATCCTTATCAGCAACAGCAAGCGGCTGTCTCGGCTATTGTACGGGTTGTTACTGGCCATCGAAAACGTCCTCTTCTACTGACGGCCGATCGTGGCCGTGGGAAGAGTAGTGCTTTAGGTATTGCTGCGGCGCAACTTATGCAGTTACGGCCGGTTAAAATTATTATCACCGCGCCACATTTATCTGCAGTCAGTCCGGTGTTTCAATTCACTCAACATGGGTTACCTGATTCAGCTATCGTCAAAAAAAATAGCATTGTCTACCAAGAGTCGGAGTTGCTATTTATGGCCCCAGATGAAGTCTATGCTAATCACATTGACTGTGACCTGTTGTTTGTTGATGAGGCGGCAGCGTTACCGCTTCCTTTTTTATATCGATTTGTCGATAAGTATCATCGAGCGGTGTTTTCTTCTACTATCCACGGTTATGAGGGCTGCGGACGAGGCTTTACACTTAAATTTCAGCAATGGTTAATTCAAGAGCGGCCCCAAATGCGTCATCAACACCTTGAACAACCTATTCGCTGGTCTGATAATGATCCTTTAGAATATTGGCATCGAGATGCTTTCTTATTAAATTTCGATCTCGTTAGCCAGCCAGGGGATATCGAGCAAGCGCCAATTCGTTATCAGCAGCTGACTAAATCTCAGTTACTTGCTCATCCTCAGCGGCTAAAAGAAATTTTTTCTTTACTCGTCAATGCGCATTATCAAACTTCACCGAATGACCTTTTTCATTTGTTAAGTGATCAACAAATGTCTGTGTACATTGCAACAATGGGGCAGCATGTTATCGCTTGTTTGTTAGCTGTTCAGGAAGGACCATTAGAAGATAATTTGATTGAGCAAGTGCAATTAGGTTTACGTCGACCTCGTGGCCAGTTGACTCCGATTACTTTAGCTAATCAGTTGGGAGTTACCGATGCTGCCCGCCAAACATGCTGGCGAATCATGCGCATTGCTGTTCATCCAGAAATGCAACTTCGTGGTATTGGATCACAACTGCTTAGTCACTTCATCAATGTCAGTCGCGGAGATTATGTCTCAACCAGTTTTGGTGCCACTGAGGAATTAATAGCGTTTTGGCAAGCGAATCAGTTTTCAAGTGTTAAATTAGGCTCGCAACGTGATCAAGCCAGCGGATGTTACTCTTTATTGATGGTACATGCGCCACATTGTGATTGGTTAGAAAAAGCCAAACTGCAGTTTGCTTACCATCTTAGTTATGAACTGAAAGCAAGCTTAAGTCATGCTCAGCCAAGTATGATTGCTCAATTATTGAAAGATGTTTATTTTGAATCTAGACCACCAATTCCTCGCCAATTACTACAGTTTTACAGTCAAGGCGGTTCTAATTATGAAAGTGTGGCAGTGTGGATAGAGAAAATCATTTTTGAAGCAATTGAGCAACAAGCGTTTAAGGTTGATGAGTTACTGATTGCAAAAGTGGTTCAACAGCGGACTTGGTCAGATTGCGCGATGCAATATGGTTTTACTGGGCGTAAACAAACTGAGGCAGCAGTTCGGGCTTCGCTATCATCTTTATTATCAGATTTACACTGTAAATCTGATAAAGAGTAATATCCCCTTCCTAGTTAAAGTTATAAGGTACATTTTGTTTAACCTCACTGTTTGTAACCGTTCATGTTATTAGGATCGATAGGAAATTTACAGTGTAAATTGAGCGCGTTATCAGTCGAGTTTTTCAAACAAAGGCTCTTATCTCTTATCGTTGAACGACTTGATCGAATCATTTGCCTATAAAGAATTGATCTGGGTTGATAAATAAAGAATTGTTGCTCAGCTGCTTTGTATATCCATGTTGGTACAGCTATCTTTAAATAGGGTAAACACAATATACGTTACTCGATAAGGTTAACTTATCTCCTGTCAATTTGAAGTTGCAGCGGTGTTGGTTACTTTCGTTCACTCCAATCACATAGTTTGCCAGTGCTCATCGGAATGAACTTACTGACCGCTTACCTGCAACTCCAAGTTGTTTGGGTATGTTCGCTATATTGGGTTGATGCTTTGACAAGGTAGGAGCAAATATGGCTATTTCAAGACGCACATTTTTAAAAGCTGGGCTAGGGGTTGGTGTGGTGGGGGCGGTTGGTATTGGATATCAACAAATCAATAAAGTGAAGACTCAAGCCAAGATCGTGATTGTTGGCGGTGGAGCGGCGGGTATTGGTGCTGCTAACCAACTAAATAATCATTTAGATGGTGCGACCATTACCATCATTGAGCCACGAGAATATCATTGGTATCAGCCAGGGCAGACATTATTACTGTCAGGAGCTTATACAAAAGTTAATGACGTATTAAGCTCAAATCAACGTTTCATTGATCCAAGTATCCAGTGGTTGCAAGATACTGTTATCGAGTATAGGCCAGAGAACAATCAGGTCGTGACAGAAAAGGGAGAGGTACTAGATTACGATTTCTTGCTTATCGCTACTGGTGTAGAACTGCGTTATGATCTTATTGAAGGCTTTGACCCAAGAGAAATTGGACAAAACGGTGTGACCAGCATTTACTACAGCCCAGAAGCTGGTCTCTTGAGCCATCAGCAAGCGCAATTATTTACTCAGGGAAAAGGTGGCAAAGCGGTATTTACTCGGCCACAAGGGGCAATGAAATGCGCTGGCGCACCGATCAAAGCAACCAATTTAGTGGAAGATTTTGCTCAGCAACATGGTAATCGTCAAGCTTTCACGTTTGATTATTTTACCGCTGAGAACAGCTTATTTTCGGTTAAAGTTTTTGATGAAAAAATTCGTGAGATATGGAATGAAAGAGCAATAACCGCACATTTTCAACGGACCTTAACCGCTTTAGATACGAGTAATAAAAAAGCCATATTTACTTTGGCTGATGATAGCAAACAGGTGGTTGATTGGGACTTTATTCATGTCGCGCCACCAATGACAGCAGTAAAATCAATTCGTGAATCAACGCTAGCGGATAATCAACGTTTTCATGGTTATCTTGATGTTGATCAGTTTACTATGCAGCATAAGCAATATAGTAATATATTTGGCTTAGGTGATAATGTTGGCACACCAATAGGTAAGACGGCAGCTTCGGTGAAATCACAAATTCCGGTTGTAACGCAAAACTTAATTGCCGTGCTTAGCGACAAGCCACTGAATGGTAAATGGGATGGTTATACCTCTTGTCCTATGATATTAGGGGTGGGGAGAGCCATGTTATGGGAGTTTGATTATCAGATGCAGCCAACTACGGCGCTCCCCTTTCATATAGTTGACCCTTTAAAAAGTAGTCACTTTGCATGGAAAGTGAAAGAGTCGGTCATCAAGCCTATCTATGACATGATGCTACGAGGCTATACTCCGATGTAAAAACGTAAAAGGCCCACTAATGAAGTGATGATTATCATTAGTGGGCTTTTCAGCGCTTAAGCAATTGAGAGAGAATTAAAACTCAGCCTTTGAGTGAACTTTTCATTTAAACTCCCTTAAATTGACTGACTTTATCCGATAAATGGGTCATTTGCTGCTCGACACCATTAATGGAAGATTCTCCTTGCATGGTCAAGTTCTCAGTGCGCATACTTTGTGCGTTTAAATCTTCGATGCTTTGACTGATTTCAACCACGGCCGCACTTTGTTCCTCCGCACCTTGAGCAATTTGTTGGTTCATAGCAAATAGTTTTTGCAGAGTGGCATTGAGCTCTTGAACATCATCGACCGCTTGATGGTGAGTGGTCAAACTATGCTGACTGTTTTCATGTACTACTTCAATTTGACTGGTCACCGAGTTAGAAGCGGATCTGAGTTTATTGATGATATCTTGTATTTCAGTGGTTGATTCACTGGTGCGTTGTGACAGGGAGCGTACTTCATCGGCAACCACGGCAAAGCCTCGACCATGTTCACCAGCTCGGGCAGCTTCGATAGCGGCATTGAGTGCTAATAAATTGGTTTGTTCTGAAATAGAGCTAATAACCTCCAACACACGCAGAATATTTTCAATGTGGGCATTGAGCTGCTGTAAGCTTTGCTGACTGGTGGCCATATTCGAGCCCAGCTGCTCTATATGGTTTAAGCTACTGTGCATGGCAGTTAAAGCATTTTGTAGCGCGGCGTTTCCCTGAGTAGAGAGCTCTCCCGCATGGTTAGCGAGGCGGCTGGCTTCGTCCGTTCGCTCGGTGATTTGTTGACTTGCTTGAGCGATAGTACTTAATGCACTTCGCTGCTCTTCGGTGGCCTGATGAGTTTCTTGCGCGTTATGTTTCAATTGTAGAAAGGCCACTTGAGATTCGTTGACAGTTTGGTTGACAGAACTGAGTGAATCACGAAAACGTTCTATAAACAGGTTTATTTTTTGCGAAAGATTAGTGACTTCTGCGCCATCGAAAATTTCTACTCTATGGCTGAGATCAAGTTGTTTGGCAATATGATCAATTTCACGACTTAATTGGAGTATTGGTCGAGTTAAACTGGTGACGATAAAGTGCATGATTAGCAAAGCAATGGCAATGAAAAGTAGTGTGAGGAGTAATGATTGAATAAATTGATCCATGATGGGGGATGTGATTTGAGACTTGGGTATCTCAACGACGACAAAGCGATCTAAATCTGCAAGCCAGTAAGAGCCGATGAGATAGGTTTGCTGGTTAACTTGCACTTCAGAGATAATTGGCGCGGTTTGACCTGCGATGATTGCTTGTTGTATTGATGTGGGATTAGCATTGGCCAAAGCTGAATCTTTGGGGGCGACTTGGATCTGACCATCACGAGAGGCGAGTAAGGCGCGCCCTTGTTCGCCAATTTTAAACCCTTCAATCATGGATACCAAACTACTGACGTTAAAGCCAACGCCAGCCACTACATAAGGCTGGTTAGTCTGGGGATTCACTTGCGTGCTACGATAATTAATAAATATCACGTACTGACCACCAACTTGATCTTGATTCATATTAAGCTCATAAGCTTTATTTTGATTTAAAAAGTTGGGGTAAAAATCCTTAAATGCATAATCAGCGAGCCGCGTTGCGCGATGCTGGCCGTCATAAGTAAATATGTATTTGCCTTCAGCGCTGTCTAATACGGCAAAAGCGTTATCGGCACCTAAGCGGCGCATAGCATTTTCTAGTGCTTGATGAGCAACAGCTGGTTGGCGGATGGATTTTTTATCGCGACTCCAATCGAGTAAACCTGAGTGATGCGCCAGAAAGTCAGAGCCTGTAATCGCAGGTTGTAGCTGGTTACTGATCTCAAAGGCTAAGCCGCGTAACTGGCTAGGTAAGGTATTATTTTTCAGTTCGTTGAGTTGATTAGTCGATGTAAGTAGCGCTTGCTGGCTCATCGCAATGAGTGTACAAGTCACCAATAAAATCGATAGTACCCAATTGATCCTGCGCCGAATAGAGAGTTGTCTCCAGTTCATAATATAAGCCTCGTTTATTATAATTAGCCAACTTATATAGAATAGTGTCTTGTGCAAAGAGTGCATAATAAATGAACAAAAAAACCAGCAGCAGTGCATTAACATTATGATCAATATGATTATATTTTTGTATTAGGTGTTCGATGGTTGTTAGATTGATGGTGGCGAAGTGAGAGGGGATCAGTGGTCAATGATCGAAAGATCAGCAATGACGTACTAAGCAGATTAGTGATAATCGGTAGTATAAACAGTGGGATGGTAGGATGAAATTTAAAGTAGTTCGGTTATTACTTGGTGATCAACTCAATGCCAATCACTCTTGGTTTCAACAAGTTGATGATCAAGTGCTTTATGTACTTGCCGAGCTCAAACAAGAAAACGAATATGTTACCCATCATATCCAAAAAACGGTGGCTTTCTTCTTAGCGATGGAGTCGTTTGCTAACGCAAGGCAAGCCGAGGGGCATCAGGTTTTATATCTCGACTTGGATCAAACGGCACAATATTCTGATCTTAACCAGTTAATCACGCAGCAGCTAGCATTGACGGAGGCTGAGGTTTTTGAATATCAACGTCCAGATGAGTTTCGCTTACACGCCCAATTAGCTGATTTATCGCCTTTGAATGTGACAATACATCGTGTTGATAGCGAGCACTTCCTACTGCCTTTTGATGAAATAGCAATGACTTTCCCTAAGGGGAAACATAAAACGATGGAGCATTTTTACCGTCGAATGCGACAGCGTTTTTCCATTTTAATGGACGGCAATAAACCAGTCGGCGGCAAATGGAATTTTGATGCTAACAATCGTAAAAAATTATCTACCAAGGATATCTCGGACTTGCCAGATCCCCTTGTCTTTAAAAATGATATTGGTGAAATTAAACAACGTTTAGTCCGACATGGGATAATCACCATAGGTCATATTCAGGACACGTTAGGATGGCCAATTAATCGCACCCAAAGCCTGACCTTATTGGCGCATTTTTGCCAAGTTTGTCTGCCGCGTTTTGGCCATTTTCAGGATGCGATGACCGATCAGCATCGTGCGAAATGGACTCTATATCACAGTCGACTATCTTTCGCGTTAAACAGTAAAATGTTGCATCCTCAAGAAGTCATTCAGGCGGCGATTACCAGCTATCAAAAAGATAACCAAGTTGATATTGCGCAAGTTGAAGGCTTTGTACGTCAGCTACTGGGTTGGAGAGAGTATATCCGTGGTGTGTATTGGTCAAATATGCCTGACTATAAACAAAGTAATACCTTGCAAGCCAATCGTCCATTACCAAGCTATTTTTGGAGCGGACAGACAAACATGCGTTGCATGCAACAAGCGATCAGCCAATCACTGGATCACGCTTATGCGCATCACATTCAGCGTTTAATGGTGACGGGAAATTTTTGTTTACTAACGGGTATATCGCCTGATCAAGTGGATGCTTGGTACCTAGGGATCTATGTCGATGCGATTGAGTGGGTTGAGCTACCGAACACCCGAGGAATGGCATTATGCGCTGATGATGGTATTGTCGGCACTAAGCCTTACGCGGCCAGTGGCTCTTATATCAATCGAATGAGTGATTATTGTAAGAGCTGCCAATACGATGTTAAAGCTCGTAGTGGCAAAGGCTCTTGCCCGTTTAACAGCCTGTATTGGCGGTTTATGGAAACTCACCGTCAGCGTTTTGCAACTAATCCACGTATCGCTATGTTATACCGCACATGGGATAACATGGCACAAGAGCAACGTGATCAAGTAATGCAAACAGCGAATGACTATTTAATTGCCTTGGAGAGTTTATAATGGATATTCTGTTGGTGGGAGCGAATGGTGGTATTGGATTGGCTTTGTTAAAACAGTGTTTACAGCTATACCCATCTTGCACATTGCACGCTACTTATCATAAATCAGCCCCAGATTATGACCATCCTAATGTCATTTGGTATCAACTTAATGTCACTCAGGAAGCTGAGGTTAATGCCCTTAGCCACCGATTGGCAAACCTTGATTACTTGATCAATGCGGTCGGCATACTGCACGATGAGCAACAAGGGCCAGAGAAAAACATTCAGTCATTCCAGCAAGATTTCTTTTTAAAAAATATTCAGATCAATACGTTGCCGACGCTGTTACTAGCCAAGTATTTCACTCCATTACTCAGACGATCACCAGTGGCAAAGTTTGCGACCATTTCTGCCAAAGTTGGCAGTATTAGTGATAATCGACTAGGAGGTTGGTATAGCTATCGAGCTTCGAAAGCGGCATTAAACATGGCATTAAAAACGTTGGCCATAGAGTGGCAACGCAGCGTAAAGCATGGCGTTGTGTTAGCTTTACATCCCGGAACCACCAACACAGGCTTATCCAAGCCGTTCCAAAAAAATGTACCGCACAACAAGCTATTCACACCTGAATGGGTTGCCCATCAATTGGTTTCCATTATTGATCAAGCGACCAGTGAACAAAGTGGCCAGTTTATCGCTTATGATGGCGAAGTACTTACTTGGTAATCTATATATTCCTCATACCCTTCCACCTTGAGGCTGCAGGGGTGTTGGCTACGTTCGTTCACCCCAATCACATAGTTTGTCTATGCTCATGGGGATGAACTCACTTGCCGCCTACCTGCAACTCCAAGTTGTTTGGGTATATCCCCTTCCTATTGAAGCTACAGGGGTGTTGGCTACGTTCGTTCACCCCAATCACATAGTTTGTCTATGCTCATGGGGATGAACTCACTTGCCGCCTA
>SLFB01000125.1 GCA_007124475.1 Vibrio sp.
AGTTATCGACACAGTAATAGCCTAAATCTTCGAGCACTCTCAATGCAACGCTTTTTCCTGCGCCAGATTGGCCGCTAACTACAATTAAACGCATACTCATTAGGCCTGTGATGGTGGGCTGAGCATAATATCAAAGAGCTCTTGATCGCTGGTAGCGTGCCGAAGCTGCTTTAGTATCTGCTTATCGTTGAGACGCTCTGCCATGCAGGAGAGGGTTTTTAAATGTTCTTTACATTGCTCTTCTGGTACTAATAGTGCAAACAGTAAATCAACGGGCCGGTTGTCGATAGCGTCAAATTCAATCGGTTCAGCACATTGGATAAGTACAGCTACCGCTTTGTCACTATCGCTCATACGTGCATGGGGAATGGCAATGCCATTACCAATACCAGTACTGCCCATTTTTTCTCGATTGAGCATACACTCAAACAATTCGGTGGCATTTTGCCCTGTATGTTGAGCGGCAATATCACTAATGATTTCTAACGCTCGTTTTTTGCTAGAACATTGGACTGCACTTCTTGTGCAGTCCAATGAGAGTACTTCGCTTAATTGCATGTTAATGGCTACTTAGCTTTTCTTTATGCTTGTTGAGTTGACGAGCAAGTTTATCCACCAAACTATCGATAGCAGCGTACATATTTTCATCCTCTGCTGTCGCGTGGATTTCTGCTTGATTTACGTGGAGGGTAGCTTCAGCGATCTGGCGAACTTTTTCAACCCGTAAAATGACTTGAGTGGTATTAATATGCTCGAAAAAGCGCTCAAGCTTTTGAAACTTCGAATGAACATAGTCTTGCATTGCATCGGTCAGATCAATGTGGTGGCCTTGAATATTGATTTGCATAGACATTCCTTCTCTAGTTGAGCCTATAATAGGCGTTTTCGCTGGCTAGATGGCGCTATTGCCAATGATTCGCGGTATTTTGCAATGGTTCGCCTTGCTACCTGAATCCCTTGCTCAGCAAGTAAGGCAGCGATTTTGCTATCACTTAACGGTTTGGCTGGGTTTTCTGCCGCAACCAATTTTTTTATCAGTGCGCGAATCGCTGTTGATGAACACTCTCCACCGTTATCCGTACTAACATGGCTGGAGAAAAAGTACTTCAGTTCAAAAATACCTCGTGGAGTATGCATGTACTTCTGTGTGGTTACCCGTGAGATCGTTGATTCATGCATTTCCACTATTTGTGCGACATCATTTAATACCATTGGTTTCATCGCTTCTTCGCCATACTCGAAGAAATCTCGTTGATGTTCAACTATGCATTTAGCAACTTTGAGCAGGGTCTCGTTTCGGCTCTCAAGGCTCTTAATTAACCACTTTGCCTCTTGCAAATTGGTGCGGATGTAGTTGCTATCGGCATTATTGCCGCGAGCTAGACTGGCGTATTGCTGATTAATTTTTAATTTTGGTACGCTATCTGGATTGATACTGACTTGCCATTTACCGCGCTCTTTATATACAGAAACATCGGGAACCACATACTCGGCATGATCTTGAGATATGCGATTACCAGGACGAGGATCAAGCTGCTGGATTAATTGTAGTGCATGGCGTAGAGCATCCTCTTTCAGCTTACTTTCTTTGACAATTAATTTGAAATCACGGTTACCCAGTAAATCAATGTAGTTGGTTAGTAACAACTTCGCTTCTTCTAGCCAAGGAGTGTTGCTAGGGAAAGTGGCTAATTGTAAGAGCAAACAATCTTGTAAGTTGATTGAAGCCACGCCAAGTGGATCAAATTGTTGAATGCGCTTGCGCACAGCCTCCACTTCATCTAACTCAATTTCTTGTTCGTTAAAGTTCTCTAAAATATCGCTTAACGGTACGGTGAGGTAGCCATATTCGTCAATGGCATCAATTAATGCGTGGGCGATGCTGCGGTCAATGTCGCTAAAAGGAGTCAGATCCAATTGCCATAATAGATAAT
The DNA here is from genome assembly GCA_007124475.1 of Vibrio sp. Taxonomy (GTDB): domain Bacteria; phylum Pseudomonadota; class Gammaproteobacteria; order Enterobacterales; family Vibrionaceae; genus Vibrio. The sequence goes on from SLFB01000125.1 coordinate 1,935, forward strand.
CTTGTAAGCTTTCAGTGGTTTCACCTTGATAAATGGGTAAATCATCATCTAGAGCTAAACCAGTACTGCCGGTATTGGCGCTATAAACGTCATCCCAAGTCGTGTCTATCTCTAATTCTGAACTTATTTCCGATTTTTCAATCAGCTGAGAGCTATCTTCAACAGGCGGGCTTTCTTCAGATCGTTCTTTGTCTTGAGAGGAATCTTTATTTTGCGCGCTGAGATTGTCAGGTTCTGAAAACGTGTCACCTGTTTCTTCAATATCCAAAAGTGGGTTGGAAATTAAAGCTTCTTGAATTTCTTGCTGTAGGTCTAAGGTAGAAAGTTGCAGCAAGCGAATGGCTTGCTGCAACTGAGGCGTCATAGCTAATTGTTGGCCGATCTTAAGCTGTAATGATGGTTTCATTCAGTATTAACTACCTTGTTCATAGAATGCGAGATACAGATCTCTGCTAGATTTATCCTCATTGGCTTTGTTATCTAGCAGCAAAGTGAGCAATGTCTTAATCATATCATTGCAAAATATTTAGTGTGATACCAGCTAGGAGGGTGGATGATCCCGCCCTTAACGGATATCTCGTGATTGATAGATATTTGCATTTGCTATGTTAATCATAGACGGAATTGTTCACCAAGATAAACCTGTTTTACCTGTTCATTATTGAGCACTTCGTGTGGTGACCCTTCAGCAATTAAATGCCCTTGACTGACAATATAGGCTTTTTCACACACATCGAGTGTTTCTCGCACGTTATGGTCAGTAATCAGTACGCCGAGCCCACGATCTCTCAAGTGTTCAATAATACGCTTAATATCAATGACAGAAATTGGATCGACGCCAGCAAAAGGTTCGTCCAATAAAATAAATTTAGGGTTGGCCGCTAAAGCACGAGCGATTTCAACTCGACGCCGTTCTCCCCCTGACAGTGCCATGCCGGCACTATGGCGAATATGCTGGATATTAAACTCTTCGAGCAGGTCTTCTAGCTTGTCTTGGCGTTCTTCATTGCTTAGCTCATCACGAGTCTGTAAAACCGCCATGATATTGTCTTCAACTGATAGCTTACGAAAAATGGAAGCCTCTTGGGGTAAATAGCCAATACCCATTCGCGAGCGTCGGTGCATTGGTAAGATACTGATATCTTTACCATCGATAGTTATCGAGCCTTCATCACGAGCGACTAAGCCGACTATCATGTAAAAAGACGTTGTTTTACCGGCACCGTTCGGCCCCAATAAACCGACAATTTGCCCCGATTCGACTTGTAGGCTCACATCTGAAACGACTTTACGTTTTTTATAACTTTTGGCTAAATGTTCAGCCTTTAATATAGATGTCATGGATTCTTCTGTACTGCTTGAGGTTGAATAATGGTCGAAACACGTTCAGAACCTTGCCCATCAGCGACCAGTTGTTGTGATGATATTTGATAGCGAATTTGCTGGCCGCGAATTTCACTATCATCTTGGGCAAGCATGGCTTGTCCAATCATCAGTAGTTCGTCTTTGGCCATTTTGTAATACAGCTGTTCAGCTTGACCATGCAAAGTCTTGCCGTCTTCTGTTAACTGAGAAAAGGTCGCCGGATTACCGAAACTTTCAATTTGTTCGATGTTGCCAGTTTGCGGATCACGGGTCACAATAAGTCGCTCAGCATGAATATTAATGCTGCCTTGAACCAGTTTTACATTTGAGAGATACGTTACTCGATTGTTTTTCATGTCCAGCTGCATACTGTCTGAATCAATATGAATTGGCTGTTGACTATCTACCGATAGGGCAAGCGCTGGGGCTGAAGTTAATAAACAAGCTAAAAGACTAAGGTGTGAAAGTTTCATATCTGCCTTGTACACGATTGTAAAGAATAGCTGAGTGATCGGATAAATTACCTTTCATCGCCTGTCCACGAGTTTCAAACTGTGGGCCAATTAAAGTGATTTGGCTATCGGCCCAAAAATCACGGTTATCCAGTTGAATGCTCATTTTATTGGTAGTGAGCTTCTCAAAACTTGAATCTGTGAGTAAGTTATAAGCCACGACATCATCATACAGGATCAAGATCTGCTGTTTGGTTAAAATGCCGCGTTTGGCACTTAATTGCCATTCTTGAGTGCTACCATTGCGATAAACTTTAAGCACCGGATAGTCAAAAGTGGTATGCCCACTTTCAGCATAGAAGTCCAATTGTTGTGAGGTAATCACGTAATTGCGTACGCCTTGTTGATTATAGGTCACATTCTCAAGGCGTTTACCACTAAACATAGGTAATTCTACATTAGGCGCAACTTGAATCACGCTTGGTTGCTCTTTATCAAATAGATAATAGCCTGACCCAGCAGCAAGCAAAAATAAACACAGATAAAAAAAACGAGCTAACGTCATATACTCAAGCCTTGATGGGTTTCTAACTCACCTCGGGCTTGCAGAATTAAATCACAAACTTCGCGCACTGCTCCATGCCCGCCCTTAATATGGGTGATGTAGTTGGCCCGTTGTCTCAATAAAGGATGGCCGTCTGCAACACACACTTTAAGTGCAACTTGTGCCATCACGGGCCAGTCGATTAAATCATCGCCGATATAAGCAATGTGATCCGGTGCGATAGCTAGTTTTTGACAAATATCTCGATAAGCTATGAGCTTATCTTCTTGTCCTTGATAGATCAGTGATATGCCAAGCGCTCGCATGCGGTTTTCAACGATTTGTGATTGGCGACCTGTGATCACAGCAACATGGATCCCTGCTTTCATTAGTGCCTTGATACCATAACCATCGCGAGTATGAAACGTTTTAAGCTCTTCTCCTTGATTGCCCATATAAACTAGGCCATCGGAAAAAACGCCATCTACATCACATATAACGAGCTTAATATGTTTAGCAGTGTTGATTAAGCTGGCATCAACGGTGCCGTATAAAGTGGTGATGGGGGCAGACATTACATAACTCCGGCTTTGAGTAGATCGTGCATATTCAGTGCGCCTACCAGCTTATCATTGTCAACCAGCATCAGGCCATTGATACGCTTCTCTTGCATTAAGTTTAGACCTTCAACGGCGAGTAGGTGAGGTGAAGCGACGGTTGGATTTTGGGTCATGACTTGCTCAATCGTTGCCTGATGAATATCGATGCGTTTATCGAGTATCCGGCGCAGATCACCATCGGTAAAAATACCAATCAACTCATCATCTTGATTAACCACCGCCGTCATACCTAAGCCTTTTTGGCTGATTTCCAGTAAAGCATCGCGAATCAAGGCATTGGGTAATACTTTTGGTAAGGCACTTCCTTGATGCATGATATCCGATAGTTTTAGTAGCAATTTTCGTCCCAGTGCTCCTCCGGGATGAGATAATGCAAAATCTTCAGCCGTAAAACCACGAGCTTGTAATAGAGCCACGGCTAAGGCATCGCCCATCACTAAGGTGGCGGTGGTACTCGACGTTGGTGCTAAGCCGAGTGGACATGCCTCTTGTGGAACGGTGATTTGTAGGTGAATATCTGCCAAAGTGGCCATGGTTGAATTTGGGTTGCCTGTCATACTGATAATTCGGTTGTTGAGACGCTTTAAAACTGGAAATAGCGCCAGAATTTCCGATGACTCACCCGAATTTGAGATGGCAAGAACGATGTCTCCGCGTTCTATCATGCCCAAATCGCCATGAGATGCTTCTCCTGGGTGGACGAAAAACGCAGAGGTACCAGTGCTGGCTAAAGTCGCCGCTATCTTTCGGCCAATATGACCAGATTTGCCAATTCCCATTACCGCGACTTTTCCTTGTTGATTGGCAATGATCATCTGACAAGCATGAACGAAATCCGCATTAATATACTGTGCCAGTTGCTGTAATCCGGCAATTTCGGTAGCTAATACTTGCTGAGCTACGCGGCGGTAATCAAAGTTATCGGACATTTGCTTTTCCTAAATTAAGCGGCCATGTTAATCAATAAGTACCCTTGATAAATCAAGAAGATAATAAATAGGGCTCCACCTTCGAGGCGATTAATACTGCGTGATTTACCGAGTGCCATCACGACTAATAATAGTGATAGGCCAAGCATGACCCAAAAATCACGGCCCATTACGCTGTCGCTGAGGATCGCGGGATTGAGTAAGCCAGGTATACCCATTACGGCTAAAATATTAAAGACATTGGAGCCGATGATATTACCGACAGCCATATCATCTTCACCTTTTAAAACCCCAGCCAATGATGCCGCTAGTTCTGGTAAGCTGGTACCGACAGCAATGATGGTTAAACCTATCACTAAGTCGCTCATGCCAAAGTATTTGGCAATAATAATCGAATTATTCACCAGTATATTAGCGGAAATAGGCAGTAAGATTAAACCAATTGCCACCCAAAAAAGAGCGTGTTTATTATTAACCCCATCGGGGATCTCCGACTCTCTTTCTGCTAGTAAGGTATCGCCATGTTGTTGTTCTTTACGGCTGATCTGCAACATGGTGAGAATAAATGCTACAAATAGAGACACTAATAGGATGCCTTCATAAAAACCGAGATGGCTGTTCCAAAGTAATAAGCCCGCGAGTAGAGTGACCCCTATCATGAGTGGTAGTTCACGCCTTAATACCACTGAGCTGATTGATAAGGGTTTTATTAATGCTGTGATACCGAGGATCAGCGCAATATTGGCAATATTCGAGCCGAGAACGTTACCAACCGCGGTATCCGTTTTGCCTTCTAGTGCTGCGGTGGCGGAGACCATCATTTCTGGCGCAGATGATCCCATCGCTAAAATGGTCATCCCGATAACTAAAGGGGAGATACCAATATTACGAGCAATAGCGGCCGCTCCGAAGACCAACCTATCAGCGCTCCATACCAAGAGGATAAGACCGACGATCAGTAAAGCAGTGGCTTCGAACATAGCGATTCCTAATAAAAAAGAATGAATAACCGCTAATTTTGACGTGTTGAGGGGTAAAAGGGAAGCTGAAGATACTATTTATTACGCTATTTTTTGCGTGGATTCGTTGCAGATTTATTGAGCTATGCTTTTCATTTGGCTGCAATCTGCTTATGATTGCTCATTATTTAGATGGATAGACACAACGGTGAATCGAGAATATGTCCGAAACTGATTTAGTGACCATCAAGGATTTAACTTTTTCGCGTGCGAATCGACTTATTTTCGACCAAGTCAGTTTACAAGTCCCGAAAGGTAAAATCACAGCGATTATGGGACCGTCTGGGATAGGAAAAACGACTTTACTGCGTTTAATCGGTGGTCAGTTGTTACCAGAACGCGGAGAGATCTGGTTTGATGGGCAAAATATTCCGAGCTTATCTCGTCCGCAGCTTTATCAAGCTCGAAAAAAAATGAGTATGCTTTTTCAGTCGGGCGCATTATTCACCGACCTTAATGTGTTTGATAATGTCGCCTTCCCGTTACGTGAGCACACACAACTTAATGAAACTTTAATTAGAACGTTAGTATTATTGAAGTTAGAAGCCGTTGGGTTACGTGGTGCAGCACAGTTAATGCCTAGTGAGTTATCAGGAGGGATGGCTCGGCGCGCGGCACTAGCGCGAGCGATTGCGCTTGACCCTGAATTAATCATGTATGATGAGCCTTTCGTAGGACAAGACCCTATCACGATGGGCGTTTTGGTTGAGTTGATTCGTAATTTAAATCAAGCCTTGGGCTTAACCTCTGTTGTTGTCTCACATGATGTACCAGAAGTGATGAGTATTGCTGATTGGGTTTACTTATTAGCCAATGGTAAAGTCATTGCTTACGGCACCCCTGAATCGTTAACCAATAACCCGGATCCTCAAGTACAACAATTTTTGCAAGGGGAAGCAGATGGACCAGTACCATTTCGCTTTCCTGCCCAACCTTTAGAGAAGGATTTGTTTGATGGCATATAATTGGCAAGAAACTATTAGCCGTTTTGGCCGTCGTTGCCTCGGGGTTAGCGAATCCTTTGGACGAGCAAGCTTAATGCTATTCGGCGCGCTAGTGGGCAGGCCTAGACCCATCCAACACTTACCACTGTTAATCAAGCAGCTTTACAGTGTCGGTGTGCAATCATTGGCGATTATCGTTGTCTCAGGGTTGTTTATCGGCATGGTACTTAGTCTACAAGGGTATGTCATTCTCGTGGATTTTGGTGCAGAAACCAGCCTCGGTCAAATGGTGGCGCTTTCTTTGTTACGTGAGCTTGGCCCTGTGGTCACCGCATTGCTTTTTGCCGGACGAGCCGGTTCCGCGTTGACCGCCGAAATTGGTTTAATGAAAGCCACAGAGCAAATTTCCAGTTTAGAGATGATGGCGGTTGATCCATTAAAACGGATTGTTGCCCCACGCTTGTGGGCTGGACTGATTTCCATGCCACTACTAGCCATGATTTTTATGGCGGTGGGTATTTGGGGGGGCCATTTAGTTGGTGTTGATTGGAAAGGGATTGATCACGGCAGCTTTTGGTCTGTCATGCAATCTTCGGTTCAATTAGGCAGAGATATTGGTAACAGCATGATCAAGTGTGTGGTGTTTGCTATCACGGTAACTTGGATTGCGCTATTTAACGGCTATGACGCAATTCCTACTTCTGAAGGAATTAGTCGTGCAACAACACGTACCGTGGTGCACTCGTCTTTGGCAGTGTTAGCCTTGGATTTTGTTTTGACCGCATTGATGTTTGGGAATTAAACATGCAACAAACACGAAAAGTAGAGTTTTGGGTAGGCAGTTTTGTGCTAGCAGGAATTTGCGCAATATTGATTATGATTTTTCATGTTGCTGACGTGAAAGGATTGGGTTCAAACGATACTTACTCACTCACCGCTGAGTTCGATAATATAGGTAATTTAAAAGTACGCTCCCCTGTTAAGGTGGGAGGCGTCGTGGTTGGGCGAGTTGCTGATATTAGGCTTGATCCTCAGCGTTTATTACCGGTTGTTACCTTAGCGATCGACAGTCGTTATGATCAATTTCCAGAAACATCGAGTGTTAAAATATTGACCTCAGGACTGATTGGTGAACAGTACATCGGGCTGGTGCCTGGTTTTGTATTTGATGATGAACAAATGCTGCGCGATGGAGATCATATTGATGATACTAAGTCAGCATTAGTGCTAGAAGATTTAATCGGCCAGGTGTTGTACAGCGTCGGTAGCAATTCATCCACCAATGAATAATAGGAGTGGCCAATGTTAAAGCGTTATTGGATAGTGATACTGAGTTTGTTTTTTTCTGTTGCTTTGCAAGCACAAGAAATAGATAAAACTCAACCCTACCAAATGATGAAACAAGTGGCTGAAAAGTCGTTTGCGCGTTTGAAAGCTGATCAGCCTCTAATTCGTGAAAATCCCGAGTATTTAAAGGTGATTGTTGAAGAAGAGCTAATGCCTTATATCAATGAGCAATATGCGGCATTGATGTTGCTGGGCTCGCATTTACAAGGCGCTAATCGTGATGATGTCGGGCAGTTTATCAAGGCATTTCGCGCTTACATGGTCACCAGTTATGCGCAAGCATTAACACAATATAAAGATCAACGCGTTGAATTTGTTCCAGAAGTTCCTATTCCAGAAGGACGTCGTATCACGGGTATTCAGGTTGATCTTATTGACCCACCAAGACCGAATATTCGGGTTGAATTTCGTTTACGCCAAGAGCGTAATGGTGAATGGAAAGGGTTTGATATGATTGCTGAAGGAATTAGTCTGCTATCTAGCCAGCAATCTGAATGGAGTGGCAAAATACGCCAAGAGGGAATTTTAGCCGTTGCGCAAGAGCTGCAGCGTTTATCTGAACAACCGATCCGTTTTGAGAGTCAACATTAATGCGCGATAGTCAATGGCATAAATTCGAGCTTACTCAGGGATATTTGAGCGGAGCGTTAGATAGAGAAACGGTTCCTGATTTGTGGCAAATCTTGCAAGAGTGGCAGCCAAACCAGAGTCGCTATGAGGTTTCCCTTGCTCAGGTAGAGCGGATTGATTCTGCCGGTATGGTGATGCTGATCCACTTAATAGAGCATGCAAAATCACTAAATTGTCATATAATGCTGAGTTTTGTGCCACAACAACTGCGCACATTATTTCAGCTGAGCAACATCGAATCCATGATGGCTCAACATATTCAATCATCAGCAGGGGTGAATGGTGGATAACACACAAGTACAACAAATATTACAACAAGCACTTAATCTTGAAGAAATTCATGTTAAGGGCGAGGGCAGTCATTATGAAGTGATCGCCATCGATGCCAGTTTTGAGACCATGAGCCGAGTTAAGAAACAGCAACTCATTTATGCGCCATTAATGGAATACATTCAACGTAATGACATTCATGCTGTATCAATCAAAACATTTACCCCAGAAGAGTGGGCTCGCAATAAAAAGCTGATGTCGTTGTAAGGTTTTTTTAATGGAAAAGTTTAGAGTTATTGGATCTGATTCTCCCCTCCAAGGTGAAGTGGTCATTTCAGGGGCAAAAAATGCAGCCCTACCTATTTTGTTTGCCTCAATTTTAGCTGAAGAGCCGGTTGAAGTGGCGAATGTTCCACACCTTCGTGATATTAATACTACCATGGAGCTTCTTAAACGCTTGGGGGCAAAAGTCGAGCGTAATGGCTCTGTCCATGTTGATGCTAGCCAAATTAATCAATTCTGTGCTCCTTATGATTTAGTCAAAACCATGCGTGCTTCAATTTGGGCACTAGGGCCACTGGTCGCACGTTTTGGTCAGGGACAAGTGTCGCTACCTGGTGGTTGTGCCATTGGTGCCCGACCTGTGGATTTACATATCCATGGTTTAGAGCAGCTTGGTGCGACCATTACCTTAGAAGATGGCTATGTAAAAGCCAGTGTGAATGGTCGTCTACAAGGTGCACATATTGTGATGGATAAAGTGAGTGTCGGCGCGACAATCACCATTATGTGTGCTGCAACGCTAGCGGAAGGAAAAACGGTACTGGACAATGCTGCCCGTGAACCAGAGATTGTTGATACCGCCGACTTTTTAAACAAGCTCGGGGCTAAAATTAGCGGTGCTGGCACGGACACGATTACGATTGAAGGGGTTGAACGCCTTGCTGGTGGTCGTCATGCAGTGGTTGCTGATCGGATTGAAACCGGAACCTTTTTAGTCGCGGCAGCGGTATCCAAAGGTAAAGTGGTTTGTCGTAATACCAAGGCCAGTCTACTGGAAGCGGTATTAGCAAAATTGGAGGAAGCGGGCGCTCAAGTTGAAACTGGTGATGATTGGATCAGTTTGGATATGACGGGGAGAGAGTTAAAAGCCGTCTCTATTCGTACTGCGCCTCATCCTGGCTTTCCTACCGATATGCAGGCTCAGTTTACCTTGTTAAACATGATTGCTAAAGGCGGCGGTAAGATAACGGAAACCATCTTTGAAAACCGTTTTATGCACGTACCAGAATTGATGCGCATGGGAGCAAAAGCCGAAGTAGAGGGTAATACCGTGATCTGTGGTGACGTTGAGTTTCTTAGTGGCGCTCAAGTGATGGCAACGGACTTACGTGCTTCGGCGAGTCTAGTTATTGCTGGGTGTATTGCTAAAGGTGAAACTATAGTCGATAGAATTTATCATATAGACCGTGGCTATGAGCGGATCGAAGATAAATTATCTGTACTGGGCGCTCAAATTGAGCGAATTAGTCAACCAAGTTAATCATTAATTAATTGAGTGATTAATGGGCCGAAAAGCATTTTTCGGCCCTTGTTAATTTTCTCTATGGAGAGTTCTAGCATGATTGCTATTTTGCGCATTTTGGCTCTTGCGGTATTTGCGATAGTTGTATTTACTTTTGGTAGCTTCTACTGTTTATTTAGCCCACGCAACTCAAAACATGTTTTTAACTTTGGCCGTTTATTTGCCAAGATGTCACGTGTTTTCGGTATTACTCTAGAGCTTCGTTTGCCCGAAGATGCCTATCGACGGGGGCAAGCCATTTATATTGCCAATCATCAAAATACTTGGGATTTATTTACCGTGTCTTCAGCGGTCACGCCTAAGGTGGTCACGGTCGGTAAAAAAAGCTTATTGTGGACGCCTTTGTTTGGCCAACTGTATTGGCTTACGGGTAATATTTTGATTGACCGAGCCAATAAAACCAAAGCTAAGGGCACGATTGATCAAGTGATTGAAAAGATGAATGAGAGCGATCTATCGGTCTGGATGTTTCCTGAAGGAACTCGGTCACGAGGTCGAGGCTTATTGCCATTTAAAGCTGGCGCTTTTCATGCTGCTATTGGGGCTAAAGTGCCAGTGATCCCGATTGTGTGTAGTTCTACTGATCATTTACGGTTAAACCGTTGGAATAATGGCCATGTTATTGTTGAGATGTTACCCCCAGTAAGTACAGAGGGTATGAGCAAAGATCAAGTACGCGAGCTTTCTCAGCAATGTCATCAGGCGATGCAAACCAAGCTGCTTGAGCTAGATAAAGAAGTGTCACACCTCAATGGCAAATCAACACATTGATACGGTTTTTTATCGTTTAACAATAAAAGAAGAGGCTGCCAGGTAGGCAACCTCTTTTTTATACTAGAGTCTGTTTCTCTTTCGCTGCAAAAATCAGCTCGAAAGATAAACAGACCCTAATGCTTAGCGACGGACAGCAATGGCTTCAATTTCAATACCAACATCTTTTGGTAAGCGCGCTACTTCAACGCAAGAGCGAGCTGGGTAGTTGGCAACTTTATGCTGGTCAAAAAACTGACCATACACTTCATTTACGGTAGCAAAATCATTAAGATCTTTGACAAATACCGTCATTTTCACAATATCATTAACCGTTAAACCTGAAGACTCCACCACTGCTTTGACGTTATCTAAAGATTGTTTCGCTTGAGCGGCGATACTTGTCGGCACTTCTCCAGTGACTGGGTTTACTGGGATTTGCCCTGAAGTGAGGACCATGTTACCTAAATCTATGCCTTGAATATAAGGACCAATAGCCGCCGGAGCTGACTCGGTGTGCAAAACTTTAGTCATGCGAGTTATCCATAATCTTGATGAAAAAATGAGTTTTTAGTGTGCCTCTAAACCTTCAAGAGGTAAAGAGGCAATCTTGTGCTTCATGATCTAACACGGATTGAGTAGGCTCAGTCAGACACTCACTTAGGCTTCACGTTCGGTGACGACTTCTCTAGAAAATACTTTTTCACAATACTTGCACTTCAAGCGAATTTCGTTGGCTTTTTCAAAAATGCGAAAGCTGCTTTCAACCGGTTCATTGTGTGAAATACAGTTACTGTTTGGACAAGAAAAAACATTATTGATTTGTTCAGGGAGGGTTAAGGCCAATTTCTTTACCACTTGGTAATCTTCAATTTGATTGACGGTGGCGTGAGGTGCATAAAGTGCAAGCTTGTTGGCTTGATCTTCGTTGATAAACACATTTTCTATTTTTAATAAGTCTTTATGGCCGAGAGCTGAAGAGGGGAGGTTAAGTCCAATCGTGACACGCTGGTGAGAATTGTGCATATCAAACAAGCGTAGCACTTTTACACCGACTTTGGCCGGAATATGGTCAATGACGGTGCCGTTTTTAATGGCTTCAACTTGCAATTTGGTTTCTTTGTTCATATTGGGCTCCCATTACAGTGATGAATTTAGGACTAGAGCAAGCAATGCTTCACGGGCATAAACGCCATTTTCCGCTTGTTGGAAGAAATAAGCATGAGGGGTCTTATCTACATCCGTGGTGATCTCATCCACTCGAGGCAGTGGGTGGAGTACTTTCATATTTGAACGAGCTTCTGCAAGCATGCTGGCAGTAAGCACAAAGGCAGATTTGATGTGCGCATATTCAGACTCGTCGAAACGTTCTTTTTGCACCCGAGTCATATACAGGATGTCGAGTTCAGGGATAACGCTTTCCATATCTTGGTGTAGGCTGTATTGTAGCCCTGCATCATCAAGTTCTTCACAAATATAGTCAGGCATGGCTAGCACTTCGGGCGCAATAAAGAAAAAGCGATTATTGTCAAATTTGGCTAAGGCTTGAGTTAATGAATGTACCGTTCGGCCATATTTTAAGTCACCAACAAAAGCAATATTCAAGTTATCTAAGCGACCTTGGGTTTCGAAAATAGAGAAAAGGTCGAGTAGGGTTTGCGTTGGATGTTGGTTGGAACCATCACCGGCATTGATGACAGGCACGCCATGGGAAAACTCCGAAGCAAGACGAGCTGCGCCCTCTTGAGGGTGGCGCATAACGAAAGCATCCACATAAGAAGCAATGACTTGTACTGAGTCGGCCAAGGTTTCTCCTTTCTTGGCCAGTGAAGTATTGCCACCATTGTCAAAGCCAATCACGCTGCCGCCAAGCCGCTGTATAGCGGTTTCAAACGATAAACGAGTTCGAGTAGAGGGTTCGAAAAAGCAACTGGCAACCACCTTGTTGGTCAGTAATCTTGGTTGCGGATCGGCTTTTAACTGACCGGCAGTACGTACAATTAGTTCTAACTCTGCTCGTGAAAGCTCAGGAATGGAGATAATGTGCTTGTTATACAGCGAATTGGTCATAATGCTCTTCCCTTTTCTTTTTGTTTTAGCCATAAAAAAGCCCCCCGATCTGGGAGGCTATTTTTTATCAATATAGGGTAATAACAGATTGGCTGATAAGCATGATTGCTTACCGTTTTCATGTAGAGAAACATAGTTGTTGTTTCCGTGCATAAGCCACCCCGTAGATAAATTGTTGGGCATTATACGCTGAACTTTCAGCAAGGCAAGCGTTTGCATTGATGAAATGTTTACGTGCTGATCCGCACCAAATGCATAGTTATCCAGCGAGTGTTGCTACTATCACCGCCTTAATGGTATGCAGTCGATTTTCTGCTTGCTCAAACACAATCGAGTGTTCCGACTCAAAGACTTCTTCAGTTACTTCAAGACCTTGCATGCCATATTGTTCAGCGACTTGTTTACCAACGGTGGTTTGATCGTTATGAAAAGCGGGTAAGCAGTGCATAAATTTAACCTGTGGATTACCCGTTGCCTGAATGACCGCCATATTCACTTGATAAGGCTTCATTATTGCTACTCGTTGATCCCATGCTTGTTGTTCTTCGCCCATCGATACCCATACATCGGTATATAGAAAATCACAGTCTTTGACCCCGGCACTGATTTCTTCGGTTAAGGTTATGCTGGCACCGGTTTGCTGAGCAATGGTTTGGCAAGTGTTGACCAGTTGAGGATCTGGCCAAAAGGCTTTAGGGGCAACCAGACGAATATCCATGCCCATTTTGGCAGCGCCGACCATTAATGAATTTCCCATGTTATTGCGCGCATCACCAAGGTAAGCGAAGCGAATTTGCTGTAATGCTTTACCATGGGCGTATTCTTGCATGGTTAAAAAGTCGGCCAGAATTTGTGTCGGATGGAATTCGTCAGTGAGGCCATTCCATACTGGAACTCCGGCATATTGTCCCAACTCTTCAACGATAGCCTGACCATAACCACGATATTGGATGCCATCATACATTCTCCCCAAAACTCGAGCGGTGTCTTTCATCGATTCTTTATGGCCAATTTGCGAACCAGAAGGACCGATGTAAGTGACTTGTGCACCTTGATCAAAGGCTGCCACCTCGAAAGCACAGCGAGTGCGAGTTGACGCTTTTTCAAAAATAAGTGCGATGTTTTTGCCCTGTAATTGTTTTTGCTCGGTTCCGGCGTATTTGGCGCGCTTAAGATCCGCCGCGAGAGTTAATAAAAATTGAATTTCTTTCGGGGTAAAATCGAGTAATTTGAGAAAATTACGGTGACGTAAATTAAAAGCCATGACTTATCCTTAATCAGCATGAGGAGAAAAGTCATTAAAGCATAAAAATTCTATTAATGTGAATAAATATTTAATTGTGAATGGTGAGCTATGCGAGATAGCTCACCACGAGTGGTTAGAGGTTTTCTTCAGCAAATTCTGCCAGTCGACTGCGCACCACGCCATTAAGATGGAGGTTGGCACTGCCTTCAAAGTTTTTGAAACGCTCCACCATATAGGTCAAGCCGGAAGTAACGGGTGTGAGGTAGTGGGAATCAATTTGTGCCAAATTACCCGAGCAGACGATTTTAGTGCCTTCCCCACAGCGAGTAATGATGGTTTTTATTTGTGATGCGGTTAAGTTTTGACATTCATCAAGCAAAACAAAAGCATTTTGGATTGAGCGACCACGCATAAAGTTAATCGATTTGAATTGAATATTGGCTTTATCACAAATGTATTTGAGTGAGCCTTCGGTGCAATGGTCGTGCTTGTGTAGGGCTTCTAAGGTATCGGTGATAGCCGCTAACCAAGGCATCATTTTCTCTTCTTCAGTGCCGGGTAAGAAGCCAATGGATTCTCCGATATCAGGCGTATTGCGAGTCACTATAATTTTATCGAACATTTTACGTTCAATGGTCTGTTCTAACGCGGCTGCCATTGCGAGCAAAGTTTTACCGCTACCAGCGGCCCCAGTAAGGATGACTAAATCAATGTCAGGATCGAGTAGGGCATCCAATGCCATGGCTTGATAAATGTTTTTTGGCATGATGTCCCATACTTTACGATGCATAAGACGTTCACGACCAAGATCGCGTAAAGTGAGTGACTTTTCATCTAAAGTCTCAACCCGGGCAGCAAAATCACTGTCTTCATCCACCACGTATTGGTTAATGTAGGTCGGTTCGAACGGTTGACTTTCCAATTTATGGAAAGTTTTTCCACCGAGACTATAACTATCAACGCTTTCTACCTGATCCCAGAAATTGCCTGGTCGAGTCTGAAAGCCTTTAGTTAGGTATTGCACATCATCAATTAATTGATCGGTGCGGTAATCTTCCACATATCGAACGCCAGCGCCTTTGGCGCGTAAACGCATATTAATGTCTTTAGTAATCAGCACGACGGAGCGTGGAGCACGCTTATTTTGTAGGTGAAGCACCGCATTGAGGATTCGATTATCGCCTTCTTTATCGGTAAAGGCTTTCACAGACTCGTGCACTTCATAATCAGCTAAAATAGCAATGCTACCTTGAGTGCCTTTTGAGGTGGTTAAAGGGATCCCATCAGAGATTTGATCTGGGGTGGCGTCATGAAAAATGGTCTCGAGTGCACGAATTGCGACTCTTGCATCACGAGCAACATCTCGCTTGCTATCTTTAATCCTATCGAGTTCTTCGAGGACTGTCATTGGGATGACAACATCGTGTTCTTGAAAGGAATAAATGGCAAGTGGTTCATGAAGTAAGATGTTGGTATCGAGAACAAACAGTTTCCGGTCAGTATCGCCCATAAGCGTCTCCTTGCTATTAGATAGCGTGCAGTATGTTGAAGGTTTGCTTTCTGATGCCTACCGATTGATACGTGCTAAGCACATTCACGATCAGTCAATTGAGAAAGCAAACGGGTATGGATACCTGCTGTTTGGCTTTGCATATAATGTACCAAGGTGAACGTTACAGCCACTTGGCGCACTGAGCGCTCGTTAATGGCGGTATTGTTCAACTTGAGTATAGCAAGCCACTTAACTAGCATGTATGGGGAACCATGACAGTTTGATGTCAACAGCAGCATTAATAAAAAAAGCGAGGAATAGGCGTGACCTATATCACGCCTTCAAGTAAGATTAGCGACCTTTTTCCTGCATCATGACAGCGAGATAAATGGAGTGTTCTTGGCATTGATGCAGTCGTAGTAAAGGATAATGTTTTAGCTCAATAAATGAGGTAGTCTTGATGACTTTTGCTTTAGGGCAGCGCTGGATAAGTGATACAGAAAGTGATTTAGGGTTGGGAACAGTGGTTGCACTGGATGCCCGAACGGTAACCTTAATGTTTGCCGCATCAGAAGAAAACCGAGTTTATGCTCGTAATGATGCGCCCGTGACACGAGTCGCCTTTAATGTCGGTGACAGTGTTGATAGTCAAGAAGGATGGTCACTATTTGTTGAGCAAGTGGTTGAAGATCAGGGCGTACTGACTTATTTAGGAACTCGTGAAGATACTCAACAATCGGGTGTGGCCTTGCGCGAAATCTTCTTAAGCAACCAAATTCGTTTTAATAAACCTCAAGACAAACTCTTTGCTGGTCAAATTGATCGCATGGATAATTTTGTGTTGCGCTACCGAGCGTTACAAAATCAATACATCCAACACAAAAGCCCGATGCGAGGTTTATGTGGTATGCGCGCTGGCTTGATTCCCCATCAATTATATATTGCCCATGAAGTCGGGCGACGTCACGCCCCACGTGTTTTACTGGCCGATGAAGTGGGGTTAGGGAAAACGATCGAAGCGGGGATGATCATTCATCAGCAAGTACTACTTGGTCGAGCTGAGCGTATTTTAATTGTCGTTCCAGAAACTTTGCAGCATCAATGGTTAGTGGAGATGTTGCGTCGCTTTAACTTACATTTTTCCGTCTTTGATGAAGAGCGGTGTATTGAAGCGTTTGCAGAAGCGGATAATCCGTTTGAAACTCAACAGTTTGTCTTATGTTCATTGGACTTTTTACGTAAAAGTCGCAAACGTTTTGAGCAAGCGCTGGAAGCTGATTGGGACTTATTAGTCGTCGATGAAGCACATCACCTTGAGTGGAGTGAAGAGAAGCCGAGCCGTCATTATCAAGTTGTGGAAGCGTTAGCTGAACGTACCGCTGGGGTGCTTTTATTAACCGCGACCCCTGAGCAACTTGGCCGAGAAAGTCACTTTGCTCGTTTACGTTTGCTCGATCCTGATCGCTTTTATGATTATCAAGCCTTTATTGAAGAAGAAGCACAATATGCTCCGGTTGCGGATGCGATTACCACTTTATTTTCCGGTAATAAACTGTCTAACGAAGCAAAAAATAAGTTAACTGAATTATTATCGGAACAAGACATTGAACCGTTATTGCGCATCATTGAAAGCAATGCCGAGCAGCAAGCACAGGCACAAGCTCGTCAAGAATTAATTGACAACCTGATGGATCGCCACGGTACTGGACGAGTGTTATTTAGAAATACTCGTGCAGCGATCAAAGGTTTCCCGGTAAGAAATGTTCATCTACTACCGATGGAAATACCGACTCAGTACAGCACTTCAATGCGTGTAGCAGGCATGATTGGTGGCAAACTCTCTGCAGAAGCTCGTGCGTTAAAAATGCTCTATCCAGAAGAAATTTTCCAAGAGTTCGAAGGCGATGATGCCAGCTGGTGGCAATTTGACTCACGAGTGAACTGGCTAATTGAAAAAGTAAAAGCTAAACGTAGCGACAAAATTTTAGTCATCGCTTCACGTTCCAGTACGGCTTTGCAACTTGAACAAGCGCTACGTGAAAGAGAAGGTATTCGCGCTGCTGTTTTTCACGAAGGCATGTCAATTTTAGAGCGTGATAAGGCCGCCGCTTATTTTGCACAAGAAGAAGGTGGCGCTCAGGTCTTAATCTGTAGTGAAATTGGTTCTGAAGGTCGTAACTTCCAGTTTGCGAATCAATTGGTGATGTTTGATTTACCGTTCAATCCCGATTTACTTGAGCAGCGGATTGGTCGTTTAGACCGAATTGGCCAACAGAATGATATTGATATTTACGTGCCTTATTTACAAGGTACGGCGCAAGAGATCTTAGCCCGTTGGTATGATCAAGGTTTAAATGCTTTTGCTGAAACGTGTCCAACCGGTAGAACCGTTTACGACAAGTTCGCTGATGATTTGATTGCGATGTTAGCTAGTGCAGACAGTCGCGAACTGGATGAGTTAATCACGGCTTCTGCTAAGCTTAACAAAAGCTTGAAAAGCGATTTAGAGCAGGGCCGTGATCGATTATTAGAAATGCATTCACACGGTGGAGATAAGGCGTTGCAGATCGCCCAATCTATCGCTGAAACAGATGGTGATACTAATTTAGTGAGTTTTGCTTTAAGCCTGTTTGATACCATAGGCCTCAATCAGGACGATAAAGGGGAAAACGCGATAGTGGTAACGCCATCTGAGCATATGATGGTGCCGAGCTACCCTGGTTTACCTTATGAAGGGGCAACCATCACCTTTGATCGACCGACGGCTTTAGCGCGCGAGGATATGCACTTTATCAGTTGGGAGCACCCTATGATCCAAGGGGGCATTGATTTGCTGATGAGCGAAGGTGTCGGTACTTGTGCGGTATCGTTATTGAAAAATAAGGCGTTACCGGTGGGGACTTTACTATTGGAGTTGGTGTATGCCGTTGATGCACAAGCACCAAAACGCAGTGGTATCGGGCGATTCTTGCCGCGTACACCGATTCGTTTAATGATGGATGCGCGTGGTAATGATCTCTCATCACAAGTTGAGTTTGAGAGTTTCAATCGTCAGTTAAGTCCGGTTAACCGTCATTTGGCTAGCAAATTGGTGAGTTCAGTACAAAAAGATATTCATCATTTAATTGCTCTGGCGGATCAGCGAGTGGTGGAAAACGTGGAAATGATTCGCGCACAAGCCCAGCAAGAAATGCAATCTAGCTTGAATGCTGAGTTGGAGCGCTTACAGGCATTGAAAGCGGTTAATCCCAATATTCGTGATGAAGAAATTGCAGCGATTGAGCATCAAATCAACCAGCTCAATGCTTATATTGCTCAAGCGCAATTCCAGTTAGATTCACTACGTTTGATTGTGGTGAGCCATAACTGATGTACTTAAAGTGAAAGCTAACTATCCCCTTCCGACTTGAAGCTGCAGGGGTGTTGGCTACGTTCGTTCGCCCCAATCACATAGTCTATCTATGCTCATGGGGACTTACTCACTTGCCGCCTCCCTGCAACGCCAAGTTGTTTGGTTATAAAGCAATCCAATAATATCGCCTTGTTTAGGTATATTTGCATATATTTAGGTATATAATGCAGCGTTTTTTTCTGATGAGACGTGATTGAATTATGGCTATGCTTGAATACCATCCGCCAACTGATCCATGGGTTGATATTATCTATGAAGATGAGCATATTTTAGCCGTCAATAAACCATCTGGTTTACTGTCCGTTCCAGGGCGTTTAGCTGAGCATCACGATAGTATG
This sequence comes from Vibrio sp., assembly GCA_007124475.1. GTDB lineage: Bacteria > Pseudomonadota > Gammaproteobacteria > Enterobacterales > Vibrionaceae > Vibrio. The sequence continues at coordinate 20,948 of SLFB01000125.1, forward strand.
TGGAGCCGGTTGCAACAGAGCCATCCTGGTATTCAAGTGGTTCATCGCTTGGATATGTCAACATCAGGTTTAATGCTATTTGCTAAGCATAAGTGTGCAGAAGCGGCGTTGAAAAAGCAATTCCAGTATCGATTAACGCATAAATTGTATTTCGCTCGTGTTTGGGGGCACGTGGAAGATCAAGTGGGAATGATTGATCTGCCATTGATTTGTGATTGGCCTAATCGGCCACGTCAAAAAGTGTGTTATCAAGATGGTAAACCATCACAAACTGAGTTTCAGGTTGCGTTGCGAGAAGTACATCCTAATGGCGATAAAACAACGATTATGCGCTTATTGCCAATCACAGGTCGTTCACATCAACTGAGAGTACATATGCAGGCTTTTGGCCACCCAATCGTTGGTGATGAATTTTACGCAACTGAGGAAGCGCTTGCTTTTAGTTCACGCTTAGAATTGCACGCCGCTGAGCTAAGTTTTTATCATCCGAGTAGTGAGCGGTTACGCAATTTATTTGTTCCGTGTGACTTTTATCCTGCAGCGCAAGAGATGCTCTTTGCTTATTTTGATCCAGCGCGTAAATTACCTGACTATAAGTCACTGCCTATCCAGTCACGTTAAAGTTTAACTCTCCCATTATTTTTATCATCAGGCGGTGCATAAGGAGTTAGTATTATGTCATTGCCTGTGGTTGTGTTTGTTGATCGTGCCACGATCCCTGCTCATATTGAGTTACCAAAATTGAATTTTGCTCATCATTGGATCGAATACGATCGAACCCGTGCTGAGCAGATCGTTGAGCGCTTAGCTGATGCAGATATTGTGATTTGCAACAAAGTTATTTTAGATCGCGTAGTATTAGAGCAGTTACCTCAGTTAAAGATGATTGCGGTTGCTGCAACCGGTTTTAATAATTTGGATCTTGAGTATTGTCAGCAGAATAATATTGCGGTGGCAAATGTACGCGGTTATGCCACACGCTCAGTTCCTGAGCACGTGATAGCCATGATTTTTGCCCTACGTCGTAATTTATTGGGTTACCATCAAGATATTGCGGCTGGAGTATGGCAACAAACTAAGCAATTTTGCTTTTTTACTCATCCGATTGGTGATGTCGCCGGTAGCCGATTAGGTATTATTGGGTCTGGTGCCCTTGGACAGGCCACGGCGGCACTCGCTCAATCCATTGGTATGCAGGTGATGTTTGCTGAACGTAAAGGAGCCTCAACTTGCCGAGCCGGTTTTCAGCCTTTTGAATCAGTTTTACGCGAGAGTGATGTGATCAGCTTGCATTGTCCATTGTCAGAGGCAACTTATCATCTGATTGATCAACATGAGCTATCAATGATGAAAAGTAGCGCACTATTGATCAATACCGGTAGAGGTGGCTTGGTCAATGAGCAGGCGTTAGTGATGGCATTAAAAACACAGCAGATTGCAGGGGCAGGGGTGGATGTCTTTACGACCGAGCCGGCGGAGGACAGTAATCCGTTGATAGCCCACAGCCACTTGCCGCAATTATTGCTCACCCCTCATGTGGCATGGGGAAGCGATTCTGCTATCAGTCAATTAACTCAGATCTTAATCAACAATATTAATGCTTATTATGCAGGTGAGACATTAAACCGTTTGGTGTAATGAAAAAATACGCCCAACAAGCAATAAGATGTGTTGGGCGTATTAATGTGGTTAACTTACTAGTTCAAGCAGCCGTCATCACACGATGACAACAGATTATAGCGCGGCAATAGTCGCTTTCTGCTCAGCGAGTTTGACTAGCGTTTCTTGATAACCGGCTAACTTCTCACGTTCTTTAGCGATCACGGCTTCTGGAGCTTTAGCAACAAAACCTTCATTGCCTAGCTTACCTTCGATGCGCTTGATCTCGCCTTGAGTTTTTGCCATTTCTTTATCCAAGCGAGCGAGCTCAGCATCTTTATCAATCAAACCAGCCATAGGGATCATGAGCTCAGACTTACCGACCAGTGCTGTGGCACAGGCTGGTGTTTGCTCTTGATCGGCTAACACCCGTACCGATTCCAATTTCGCAAGAGCAATCAGAACCTGTTTATTGGCTTCAACTCGCTCTGCATCTTCAGCATTAGCCGCTTTCAGCATCACCGCTAAAGGTTTACCTGGGTTGATATCATACTCAGCACGTAAGTTACGGATGCTGGTAATGAACGCTTTTACCCATTCAATATCATCCAAAGCCTTTTGATTAAAGTTGGCCTGGTTATATTGAGGTAGTGCTTGCAGCATGATGGTCTCGCCCTCAACGCCGTCAACCAGAGGTTTTATGCTTTGCCAGATAGTTTCAGTGATATATGGGATCACTGGATGGGCAAGACGCAAGGTTTTCTCTAGTACGGTGATTAGCGTACGACGTGTACCGCGTTGTTGTGCTGCTGTACCTTTCCAAAGGATAGGTTTGGTGAGCTCTAGATACCAGTCACAGAATTGATTCCAAATAAATTCGTACAACGTATTGGCTGCCATATCGAGACGGAAGTTGTCGATATGGCTGTTGAATGCTTTCGCTGCCAGTTCAAATTGTGATTCGATCCATTTATCAGCTAACGAATATTCGATTTCGCCAGCGGCAAAGCCACAATCCTGTTCTTCTGTATTCATCATGACGTAACGACTCGCGTTCCAGAGTTTGTTACAGAAGTTACGGTAACCTTCAAGGCGCTTCATATCCCAGTTAATGTCACGACCGGTGGAAGCCATCGCGGCAAGAGTGAAACGCAGCGCGTCTGTGCCGTAAGGTTCAATACCATTTTCAAAGGTTTTACGCGTGTTCTTCTCAATCTTAGCGGCAAGTTGTGGTTGCATCATATTGCCGGTACGTTTGTCAACCAGTGATTCGAGATCAATACCATCGATCATATCAATAGGGTCGAGGACATTACCTTTCGATTTTGACATTTTGTCGCCGTTCTCGTCACGGATGAGTCCTGTGACGTATACGGTTTTGAATGGCACTTGTGGCTTACCATTTTTATCTTTTACAAAGTGCATGGTCATCATGATCATGCGTGCTACCCAGAAGAAAATGATGTCAAAACCCGTCACCAGAACATCGGATGGGTGGAAAACTTTGAGATCATCGGTTTGCTCTGGCCAGCCTTGAGTACCAAATGTCCACAGGGCTGATGAGAACCATGTATCTAGTACGTCTTCGTCTTGGTGTAATTCAATCACTGAAGCCAGGTTGTGTTGTTGACGTACTTCTTCTTCGCTCCGGCCGACGTAGACATTGCCTTGGTTATCATACCAGGCTGGGATACGGTGTCCCCACCACAACTGACGAGAAATACACCAATCTTGTACATCACGCATCCAAGAGAAATACATATTCTCGTATTGTTTAGGAACAAACTGGATGTCACCATTTTCAACCGCTTCCACTGCGGTTTTCGCGAGCGGCGCGGTGCGTACATACCATTGGTCAGTGAGCATAGGCTCGATAACAACACCACCACGATCGCCATAAGGTACAGTGAGATCGTGATCTTTGATGCTATCCAATAGGCCTAGTTGATCCAGCTCAGCCACAATCGCTTTACGCGCAGCAAAGCGCTCCATGCCATGATATTGCACCGGTAGCTCAGTAGAGTAAGCATCACTTGGCTCACCATTGGTGGTGAAGATTTCTGCTTGATGGCGAATATTGGCATCAAAAGTCAGAATATTGATCATCGGCAGTTGGTGACGTTTACCCACTTCATAATCGTTAAAATCGTGTGCTGGAGTGATTTTTACACAGCCAGTGCCTTTTTCCATATCAGCGTGTTCATCTGCTACGATAGGAATACGGCGATTAACGATGGGGAGTAGAATGTCTTTACCAATCAATGCTTGGTAACGAGGATCGGCTGGGTTTACCGCGACACCAGTATCACCTAACATGGTTTCCGGGCGAGTGGTTGCTACCACGATATAGTCTTTGTCATCAGCGGTTTTGACGCCGTCGGCTAGTGGATAGCGGAAATGCCACATATGACCTTTAACGTCTTTATTTTCCACTTCAAGATCAGAAATGGCAGTGTGTAGCTTAGGGTCCCAGTTAACCAGACGTTTGCCACGATAGATCAAATCATCTTCATACAAACGAACAAAGACTTCTTGCACCGCGTTAGATAGACCTTCATCCATGGTAAAGCGTTCACGATCCCAATCCACAGACGTACCAAGGCGACGTAGTTGCTGAGTAATGGTGCCACCTGATTGATCTTTCCATTCCCAGATTTTGTCAATGAAGGCTTCACGACCATAGTCATGTTTATTCTTACCTTCTTCAGCGGCAATTTTACGCTCAACCACCATTTGCGTTGCGATGCCTGCATGGTCAGTTCCGACTTGCCATAAGGTGTTTTTTCCTTTCATGCGCTCGCAACGGATCAGCGTATCCATGATGGTATCTTGGAAGGCGTGCCCCATATGCAGGCTACCAGTGACGTTCGGCGGTGGGATCATAATGCTGTATGCAGGTTTTGATGTGTCACCGTGAGGCTTAAAGTAGCCGTTCTCTTCCCAAGTCTGATACAGAGCTTGTTCGATTGCTGTTGGGTTATATGTCTTTTCCATAGTGCTCTTAGCTGGATACTGTGAATGGTTAATCTTAGTCAAACTTCATAAGTGAAGGATCTTAAAATAAGATCGCCTTAACTATAAGGTTTGACCTACGGATGTTTTAGTTCGATGGTCTGTAATTGATAACCGGCTTGACGATAGATTTTATATCGTTCACGGGCTATCTGCTTGGTTTTTTCATCACAAGGCACGAAGTCTATCACCTCTGTGAAGGCATTCGCAAAGGTTGTATGATTATCCGCCACGTTTATTACCAGTTGGCGATTATAGTTGGGTTTTGCCCCTTGATAACCTATTTCGATTGGGGTGCCGTATTTAGGTCCCTCTCCGACTAAATTATGAGCGATAAACTGGGCGGGTTCTACTTGCCAAAAGCACTCGGCTAACTGCTCCGCGTTAGGTTGATCTTGGCAATGCAGATAGATTTTTGCGCCTTGCTTAGCAAAATAGTGCGCTAGGTATACTATGTATTGTTCAAAGCCACGTGGCTTTGCTTGTGGGCTATCATGAGCGATAAGGTAAAACGTTGCGGTTGCCATAATTGATATTTCCGATTGCCATAATCATTACAGTGGCAATAAAAAAGGGCCTATGGCCCTTTTTCGTGAGGTTTTATTCCTCGCTGTCGGGACCACTGCGGTTAAGCAGAAACTGGATCAGCATTGAGACCGGACGTCCAGTTGAACCTTTTGCCGCGCCAGATTTCCATGCCGTACCAGCCACATCGATATGAGCCCAGTTATACTTCTTGGCAAATTTAGAAAGAAAACAGCCTGCAGTAATAGCGCCCGCAGGGCGACCGCCAATGTTGGCCATATCAGCAAATGGGCTTTTTATTTGCTCGTGGTATTCATCAGCTAAAGGTAAGCGCCAAGCACGATCGCTCGATTGTTCCGAAGCATTAATCAGCTCATGAGCCAATGGATTGTGGTTAGACATCACCGCGCTAATGTGGTGACCTAGGGCCATCACACAAGCACCGGTTAAGGTTGCGACATCAAGTACACAATCTGGTTCAAAACGTTCCACATAGGTTAGCGCATCACACAGAACCAGTCGTCCTTCTGCATCGGTATTCAATACTTCTACCGTTTGTCCAGACATAGTAGTTAGGATATCACCAGGACGATAAGCATTACTGCCAGGCATATTTTCACAACCGGCCAAAATACCAATCACATTCAGCGGTAAATTTAACTTTGCCAGTGCTTTCATGGCACCGAACACGGAAGCGGCGCCACACATATCGTACTTCATCTCATCCATAGCTTCGCCTGGTTTGAGAGAAATACCACCTGAATCGAAAGTGAGACCTTTGCCCACTAAGACAATCGGTTTAGCATTCGGATCTGGGTGACCTTTATACTCAATAACCGACATCATGGATTCGTTTTTCGAACCACGGCCAACCGCTAAATAGGAGGTCATGGCGAGTTTTTCCATTTCTTCTTCACCGATGATTTTTGTTGTCACTGTCGGATAATCATCAGCAAGTCGGCGCGCCTGTGAAGCAAGGTAAGCGGGATTGGCGACATTCGGAGGCATATTACCTAAATCTTTACTGGCTTTTACTCCAGATGCAATCGCTAATCCATGGGTGATTGCTCGTTCACCTAGGCTCAATTCACGGCGAGTGGGAACGTTGAATACCAGTTTGCGTAACGGGCGACGAGTTTCTGGTTTTATACTTTTGAACTGATCAAAAGTATAGAGGCCATCTTTAGTTGCCTCTACGGCTTGGCGAACTTTCCAATAGGTATCACGACCTTTAACGTGCAACTCGGTGAGAAAACATACCGCTTCCATTGAGCCCGTTTCGTTCAGGGTGCTAATGGTTTTCTGGATTATTTCTTTATACTGGCGTTCACCGAGTTCGCGCTCTTTACCACAGCCGACTAGTAACACTCGCTCTGACAATACACCTGGGACTTGGTGCAATAATAGCATCTGGCCAGGCTTGCCTTCTAAGTCACCTCGGCGTAATAATGAACTGATATAACCATCACTAATTTTATCAAGTTGTTCTGCTACTGGAGAAAGTCGGCGCGGTTCGAACACTCCCACTACAATGCATGCACTGCGTTGTTTTTCTGGGCTGCCACTTTTTACACTGAACTCCATGCGTACTCCTACATCCTAAAGACAAATAGAACTAAATGTTAGATAATACATTCTTACTGAGTGAATATGTCAAGCGTTCATCTTCTTGCTTGAATGGGCTAACAAATAGTGAATTTTTTAAAAAAATAAACGACTCAACAGGAAATTATAGTGATTCCATCAAAAAAACAAGTTTTGTATAGGTTATTTAGCCGTGATTATTGTTAGATATTTGATCAGAGAAACATTAAAGAGCCAATTTGCGATCTTTTTCGTGTTGTTTTTGGTTTTTTTAAGCCAAAAGTTTATTCGCGTGTTGGCGGATGCTTCTGATGGTGAAATCCCGGCTCGGATGATCTTATCCATTGTTGGTCTCAATATGCCAGCGATGGGATTGCTTATGCTGCCGCTCAGTTTGTATATTGGTATCCTATTAACATTTGGGCGCTTGTACGCGGAAAGCGAAATCACGGTAATGAATGCAACTGGAATTGGGAATAAATTTCTTATTCGCGCCGCTTTGTATTTGGCATTAATTACCGCCACGGTGGCTGGCTTTAATGCCTTTTGGTTGTCACCGTGGAGCCAAGATAAAGAGGCTCAACTGATTGAGCGACTAGCGGCTGAAAGTAGCGTTGATCTATTACAAAAAGGTCAATTTCAACGCTCTCCAGATGGTTCGTCTGTGGTGTTCATTGATAATATTGAAAACCGAAGGTTGCAAAACGTTTTTGTTGCTCAGTTAGCACCCCGTCAATCAGTATTGCCCAGTGTGATGTTTTCTGATTCAGGGCAAGTCAAAGAATTAAGCGATGGTCGGCAAATGATCATCATGCATAATGGTGTTCGTTATGAAGGGATACCAACACGTTTAGATTATATGATCACTCGTTTTGATGAATACGAAGGATTGATTGGTCAAAGAGCGGTTAAAGAAAAAGGTCGTAGCTGGCAAGAAACCCCAACGTTAGCACTGATTAATCATCCGGATCCGCGAGCACAGGCCGAGCTGCAATGGCGTATTTCACTGGTCTTGTGTGTTCCATTGTTAACCATGTTAGTTGTGCCTCTTTCCGTTGTGAACCCAAGACAAGGGCGGTTTGCTAAGATGGGCCCTGCCATTCTCATTTATCTAACTTATTTTTTAACCATAAGCGCGATGAAATCAGCCATCGAAGACGGTTCAATTGCGGTCGAGGTTGGCATGTGGCCAATCAATATCGCGTTATTGTTAGTTGCTTTGTTGGCAAACTGCTTGGATAGTGTTCCAGTGAGAAAACTCAAAGATAAATTTAATCAAACACGTAAGGTGGCCTAACTGTGTTTAAACTTCTAGATTGGTATATCGGCCGCACCATTATCGCGACAACGAGCTTAGTATTGGTAACCTTTGTTGGCTTATCTGGCATTATTAAATATGTTGAGCAATTAAGAAAGGTAGGTGATGGTAGTTATGACCTAATGCAGGCCTTGTTATTTGTTGTGCTCAGTATCCCACGAGATATTGAAATGTTTTTTCCAATGGCAGCACTGTTAGGTGCTTTGATTGGTTTAGGGGCTTTAGCTGCCAGTTCAGAATTAGTAGTGATGCAAGCATCAGGTTTCTCCAAGCTAGATATTGGTTTATCGGTACTCAAAACGGCCATTCCTTTGATGCTAATTATCACATTACTGGGCGAATGGGGAGCTCCACAAGCTCAGAAAATGGCTCGTGATATGCGAGCTTTTGCTACGTCAGGGGGAAACATACTGTCGGTGCGTACTGGTGTGTGGGCAAGAGACGCTAACGATTTTATATTCATCAGTAAGATAGACAATGAACGACTGTACGGGCTAAATATGTGGCGATTTGATGAGCAGAAAAAGCTCAATCATATTATTTTTGCAGAACAAGTTGACTATATCGGTGATAATCATTGGTTAATGAAGCAAGTCCAAGTGACAAATTTACAAAATGATGTGCAGCTAAGCAAAGAAGAGTTGGATGTTTATCAATGGCGTACCGCTCTAGCTCCAGATAAGCTGGCTGTGGTGACAGTGAAACCAGAAGAGCTATCTCTCAGCGGTCTTTACGACTATGTTCAATATTTGAAAGCCTCAGAGCAAGACTCAGCCCGTTATGAATTAGCGTTATGGCGTAAAATTAGTCAGCCTTTTGCTATCGGTGTCATGATGCTAATGGCTTTATCATTTATTTTTGGCCCCTTACGCAGCGTGACTATGGGAGCAAGAGTGCTCTCAGGGGTAATAGCCGGGTTTACTTTCTATATCTCAAGCGAGTTTTTTGGCCCATTAAGCTTAGTGTATGGTTTTCATCCAGCGTTTGGTGCTATAGCGCCAAGTTTAGTGTTTCTTACTATCGCTGTGATGTTATTGAATCGTAAGCTTTAGCTATACCCTTCCGACTTGAAGCTGCAGGGGTGTTGGCTACGTTCGTTCGCCTACCTGCAACTCCAAGTTGTTTGGGTATATAGGTTTTCTGAGCGATACCATTAGTTTGGTTCAATGACCCCAAGTCTATTTCTCGGTTAAGGTTGTTGCTTTTTTAATTTGGTGGATTTTTATCATCTCTGTTTGCGCCCACATATCTTGAAAACTGCGTTTGTTAGGATCGATGGGAACAGTGAAATTGCCTAGCCCTAGCCCTGCGGTAGCCAAACGAATTAAAGCTTGTGTGATGCTGATTGAGCTGCCATCGGTATTGCATAATTTCAGTTGGGCTACTTTCATGCCGAATGTTTGCCCGCTGGTTATCCAAAAGTAGACATAAAAGCCAACCCAGACAATCGCTAAATAAAGTGTGAAAATTGGGCTCCATAGGGGATGCTGCATTAACAGATTGGTGATGCTGGGATAAGGGGTATAACTCATTACGCCAGTGATGGTTAAGATGCTCAAAATGGCCATTAAGCTAGTAGCAGCGATAAGTAACAGTATGGTTACCAGTACAGCATCACACAATAAAGCAGTGAGGCGCGGCAATAGACCAGCTTGCTGATCTTGACTATGGTTCATATTACTCTCAACGATGGTAGAAGTTTAAACAACAGGATACTGAATAGAGATGAAGCTGAAAAGCGGAGCATCAAAGTAACCTACTCATGGCGAAATATTCAGCAAACGATTTGCATTTCAATATTTTGCTATTGCGCTGGCGTCATTGTTGCGTATAATGCCCAGCATCAAAAGGCACTAGCCTAAGCCGATGTGGTGAAATTGGTAGACACGACGGATTCAAAATCCGTTTCCTTCGGGAGTGGCGGTTCAAGTCCGCCCATCGGTACCATTATTTATACAACAAAGCCTCGACGAAAGTCGGGGCTTTGTTGTTTCTGTCTCGCTTATTTTTAAATATTGTTCTCTATCATAAAACGGGTGCGTAACGGTGAGTCAATGCCTCAACAAAGGTGCATTTAGTGTAAATTTTTTCTAAGCTTAGGTCATTGATAAAAAGGTGTGATTAAAACATAGTGGCCAATAGCAGCATAAAAATTACGGTAGATAGATTACAGCCAGGTTTACACATTCGCTTGCCCGTTAAATGGAATGAGCATCCTTTTTTGTTTAATAGTTTTAAGATCCAGTCTCAAGAACAAATCCAACTGATTAAACACCTCGGCATACAGCACGTCTTTTTAAACCCAGCGCAAAGCGATACAGAACCATTAGCTTTAGATGCTGTCTCTACTGGAGATAAAAACACACAGCAAAGTGAAGATGATAATCAATTATTACATCAAGAAGCTGATAAGCTGTGGCAAGAAAAGGACGCTAGAATTGAAAAGCTTAATCGCTATCGAAGGCAAGTCTTAAAATGTGAAAAAGAATTTGAGCGTTCTCTTTCACGGATGCGGTTAGTGATGAATAAAATTCGCAGTCGTCCTGAAGACGCCATCGATGAAGCGAGCGTTTTAGTTGAAGATATCGTTGATAAACTATTAAGTGATGAAAATGTTACTTTGCACCTTATCAATAGTAAAAGTGAATTTGAGGATATCTATTTCCATTCATTAAATGTGGCAGTTATTTCGATGATGATTGCTCGCGCAAAGGGTTTTGACGCACAAAAGATCAAACAAATAGCCTTTGCGGCATTATTTCATGATATTGGTAAAGTCCGAGTTCCCAATGCCATCGTTAGAAAGACGACACCCTTGACGGAGCCTGAAAAAAACTATCTCAAGCTGCACACAAAATACGGTTTAGAAATGGTTAATAGCTTTGAGTCATTTCCAGAGAGTGCCAAAATAGTTATCGAGCAGCATCATGAACTAAGTGATGGTTCAGGTTATCCCCTAGGATTAAAAGAAGCAGAGATAAATGAATTAGCGCAGGTCATATCGGTAGCAAATGCGTTTGATAATCTCTGCCATCGAGCTGTGGTCAGTGAGCAGAAAATTCCTTATGTGGCACTTTCTCATTTATTCAAAAACGCTAAGCATCTTTATAACCAAGAAAACCTGAGTATTCTGATTAAATTTATGGGGGTTTATCCTCCTGGCACTGTCGTGCAACTTTCTAATAATAGCGTAGGGTTAGTTATTTCGGTCAATTCCAATCACTTGTTATCGCCCAATGTTCTCATTTACGATCCATCGGTTCCTAGAACACAAGCTCCTATTA
>SLFB01000203.1 GCA_007124475.1 Vibrio sp.
ATTTTTACTATGCGTTGGTTTTTGTGATTACGGTGTTATGCGGAAAGTTGGTAGTAGCGTTGTCTGCCTCTTAAGCGGGCGTTAAAATGTTAATACAATAAAGGACAGCGAGTATTGCTGTCCTTTATCGAACTTACCTCGTTTGAATAGATCAGCCATGATTGGCAGTTAATGTTCAATCAATTGTAAGCCATTGGGCAGGGCATCTCCAAAGACGCGTTTGGATTCACTGGCTGAAAGCTCGCTAACCTGTTCCACTAAGCTGAGCCATGAATCTGGCACTTTACTGTGTCTAAGTTTGTTTATCACTTGAGATCTGATGGGATCACTAATATCTAACAGTCGGTCGCCCGTTTTGCGACACATCATGACCGCTGCAAAAGCAATCATCGATTCCTGTTGCCAATCTTGTGCCAGTAGTTGAGGTAACCATTGTTCGACTTGCTCGCGGGAAATGACCGTGTGTAAGCTGGCATAAAATGGACTTCGAGCACTCAGGCGGCCAAAAGCCCACCAATGAGCTTGAGCAAAAGAAGGCTGATGGAGAGCTTTATTTAAAAACCAAGTCGCGAGCAGCACTTTATCTTCCACTTGTAAATGCTCTAGCGAGGCGGCAAGGCGCACCATAGCTTCATAGCCCATCTCCTGTGCCGCTTTTGCTGTTTGTGGATTTTTCATCGCGCCGGGATGGAGATATTTGGCAATATCGGCCAAAATCTCTTCTTGCTGGCTTTGATTTAACCCCCCAGAGATGCGCCGCCAGAACGTCCACCAATCACTCCAACCTTGTTGATTGTGAAATTGTAGCCCTTGTTGATAAAGATCCCAGACTTGTTCAATACGCCATGGGTCAGTACTATCACCAAAGCCCGGGCGCAAGGTGAAGCCAGCCAAACGCAGCCATTGCTTTTCATGGACTTCAGAACGCCGCCGACGTTTACGCCCTTGTGCTAAGGCATCGAATAAATGACGCAGGGTGGTAAAGTCCCATTCCTCTCGTTTACCGAGCCGTTTTTCTAACGTTTTACTGAGGGTTTTAATCTCGTTATTCGGTATATTTTTACTGTTACCGCTGTATAAATGAGCGATTAAAGTTTTGCATTCAGGTAGCTGAGGAGGAAGCGCTTGCTGTGATTGACCTTCTGCCTCTGTTTGCTGGCGAACTTCAAACTCCAGCGCCCAGCGTTTATTTGGATCATCAAGGCTAACACATTCCATTTTCAACGTGCCGACTTCGGTTAACTGACAGGCAAGCTGTACTTCTATGCGCTCTTTTTGATTCGCATGTAACGTGCGTCCCTCACCTGTCAGACTAGTGACATAGGGCGGTAATGGCGTTAATCGGTCGGCATCAACCTTGAGTAACATGCCGTTTTGTGGTGTTTGATCATCGATTTTATCATGATGAGACGTCAGCAAATTAAAGCGTACTGGCTCACCTAAGGTTAATGAGAAGCGGCGACCAGTTAAGCGAATTTCTTGCCCTTCTTCACCCCCTTTAGCCAATAGGCATAATGCCTTACCCAGTTGCTTTTTCTCTGGTAAGTGCAAAAAATACGAGCGAGCAGAGCCGCCACCAATTTTCAGCTGTGCGCCACGTCTGGCTTTGGCAAAAGCCACAGCGCCAAGGGCGACCGCGTAGTCTGGATGAGGGTTATCCAGTAAAGTGACTGGTGCGCCGCGCCAATCAGTTAATAAATGATGGATTCGCTCGGTGATTAACGGGCTATTAAAGACCCCACCATTCAGTAACAAACCAACAGGAATCGCGGCTTGATTTGTATCGAGCTGATTCAATGCCGAGAGTGCAACTGATTGGTGTTGGTGTAGAAATTCGGCAATATGTTTACTTACCGCCGGATCAGCAACATAAGGCAAGCCAAATTCAACCATAGCCCGTCGTCGTTTGTCGGGGAGTTCTAAATAGGTTGATAACGGAAAAAAGCCATCAAGAGCGATGTTATGGACTTCTTGTCGAGTAAGAGTCACCGTCTTACTTCCACCGAGTAACTTCGATCCGCTACCCAATAGGGTGATATTGGTTTGTTCAGGCGCATTTGCAGCGAGTAATTGTTCTTTCGCCGCTCGCGTTTGCTGGATCAATCGGCTTAATGAGGCGGCATTGAGCTTTTGATTGGGATGCAACCGCTGCTCAGCAAGATGAGCAAGGGCAAGATCAAGATTATCCCCACCGAGCATTAAATGTTCACCAACACCGATTCGATTCAAACTCAAGCTTTGTTGATGTTTGGCTTCAATCAAACTCAGATCTGTCGTGCCACCACCTACATCACAAACTAAAATCAATGGTAGGTCGGCTAAGTGCTGACTGGCATCATCAGAGTGACGGGCGTACCAGTCATAACAGACGGCTTGTGGTTCTTCTAATAAAATAATGTCATCTAATCCGGCTAATTGAGCCGCCTTGAGCGTGAGCTGACGAGCCGTTTCATCAAACGAAGCGGGCACCGTGATGATCAGCTCTTGATGTTCTAATCGATCATTGGGATGGCGATGGTTCCAAGCTTGACGAATATGATTAAGATAACTGGCACTAGCGACCACAGGCGAGACTTTCTCAACATCTGACCCGCCGGCCCAAGGTAAAATCGCTGATTGTCGATCCACATTAGGATGAGAGAGCCAGCTTTTAGCGCTCGATACTTGACGGCCTTCTACTTTTTCTCCCAGCGTGCGAGCCCATTCACCAATGATCACTTGTGGTAAATCGCCAGTAACGGGTTGATGCTGCCAAGGTAGGGTTAAATCTGCTGCCGTGACTTGCTGCTGAGCAGGATGATAACGAAAAGAGGGCAATAAAGGTTTGCGAACAACTTCACCTGGACCAATCAGTTGATCAATCTTGAACAGCTCCACGGGGGAGTGACGTAAATCTTTGCTAAGTTGGCAATAGGCAACAGCGATATTGGTTGTACCCAAATCGATACCGACCAGAAAACGTGGAGATGTCATAACAAACCTTCTGTTGAGAATCTATACCCTTCCTACTTGAAGCTGCAGCGGTGTTGGCTACGTTCGTTCACCCCAATCACATAGTTTGCCTATGCTCATGGGGACTTGCTCATTTGCCGCCTATCTGCAACTTCAGGTCGTTTGGGTATACAGCATCTGGTGATGCCGTAGAGGATCAGGATGGATTAAGCGATTGTTTGAGCGTCTTCGCGCACGTTAAATTCAACATGCCATTTTTGGCCATTATCAGCGGCAATCGCCTCTAAGCGTAGTGTCCCTAATTCGGTCACATTAGCCGCTAGAGTCACTGGGACAATGTCCCCTTCTTTACGACCATCTGACGCGCAAAGGGTAACTTGAATTTCCGGTAATTCGATGAACTCATCGTCTTGCCAATGCTCCAAATGTGTGCCAATGGCATCATCACGACGGGTGGTTGAACCGAAAAATTGAAAGTTAACCGGCTGACCAATCACCAGACCGAAAGATTGGCTAGGTACGTCAAGCTGAGTGCCTTCTTCCATGCCAAAGGGAGCCACACACAGCGCCTCCATCGGTGGAGCCATTCCCGGAATGGCGGGCATAGCGCTTTCGATGCCAACATAATAACTTGAGGCGATACCACCTCGAATCCGAACGCCTTGCCCACGACGCACCGCGCCATAATAAGCGGCTCCACGAGCAACCGCTAAGTCAAGATCTACTCCCGTTAGGCGTTTAGCGCTTGGGGCGTTGGCGGTAACCAACCATTGGTTAATGGTGGCTTGTAAGCGATCCGCTAAGAGGGATGATTTCAATACCCCCCCGTTAAAGAGTATTGCGGTCGGCTTGATAAAATCCGCTGCGGCATGGTCTGCTTGGTTTGGCAAACCACCAAGGAACGGATTGAGATCGGCTTGAGTTTGCGACTCACCACTTGCTTGAGCTTGTTTAGCTAAAAATGCAGCGATATGGCGGGTGATGCCAGCATCTTGAGCATAAGGTAAGCCCATTTGAGTCAGCGCGCCACGATGACGCTGTTGGGGATGTTCATTAATGGTAGTTTGCGGGAAAAACCCGTCAACCAACATTTGCTGCACTTCGTGTTGTGTCAACTCGGTTTGTAAGGTCGCGCCAAGTAGCTTAGAACCGCGACTTGGCACTACGATCGGCACAGATGCTAGCTCGCTATCATTAAGCAATGCTTCTTTTGCATCACGGCACGCATGAGTAATGGCTTGGATTTGCCAAGGTTGCAGCTCTTTACCTTCTTTGGCTAGCTTCATTTTTAAGCTGTAGGCAAGGGCAAGGTCCATATTGTCGCCGCCAAGTAAAATATGCTCACCCACCGCTACACGTTGTAAGCTTAAATTGCCTTGATCTTCGGTAACTTCAACCAGAGACAGATCCGTTGTACCACCACCAATATCAACCACTAATACAATATCACCGACATTGACTTGCTCACGCCATTGGTCATGGCTGTTATCAATCCAGCTGTATAGTGCGGCTTGAGGCTCTTCGAGCAAGGTCAGGTGGTTTAATCCGACATTACGAGCGGCTTCGGCGGTCAAATCGCGGGCAGCGGGATCAAAAGATGCGGGGACAGTAATGGTCACATCTTGTTGGGCAAGGGGATAATCAGGCTGTTGATGATCCCAAGCTTGTTTTAAATGCTCAAGGTAAAGCTCAGTAGCACGTAATGGTGAAATTTTCTCTACTTCTTCAGGGCTACCTGCGGGTAAAAAAGCGTCACGGCGATTGACACCACCATGACATAACCAAGATTTAGCACTAGCTACTAAGCGAATGGGGGTTTTCGCACCGAGATTACGGGCAATGGCACCGACTAAAGCGTTAGGCTTGTCTGTCCATGGTAATACGCGCGCAGTAGGGTTCATTTCATGTTCATGTGGCTGATAGACAAAAGAGCCGAGTTGTTGAAGTGATTCAACATTGCCAGGTGCGGTTAATTGAGGGGTTGCCATCACTTGTACTTGAGCATTTTCATCGTGAATGTCGATGTAAGAGAGTACACAGTGAGTGGTGCCTAAATCGATACCAACGCTGAAAGTGGCTGAATTTTCAGTATTAGGGTGAGCGTCTTGCATGGTTATAACTCCACTTCTGCTGGGGCAATGATAGAAGCATCAAAATGCTCAGCCAACTGTGGTAAGCGAATCTCACGAGCTTGCCAGCCTTTATGAACCAAGGTGCCAGTGAAAGGAGCTTGTCCTGTCACGTTACCCACTAAACGTACTGCTTGAGAGTTAAAGCCAGCTTCGATAGTAATCCGCGTTTCTTCTTGTTCAGTACGAATTGGCGCTAAGGTAACGTATTCGGTGAGAACTTTTTGACCACCAGAATGAATAACACGCGCTGCAGCGCCGACTTCTTGGTCGGAAAAACCACTCAGATCTTCTTGTAAAAAATCGATTAAGCGAGCTTCTTTTTGTAGTAGAGACAGTAATTGCATGGCTGAGTCTGTTGATGCTGTTGCTAGCTTAGATGGTACTTCCAACACTTTTTCAACGACTTTTTCTACTTCGACAATTTTTTCTACTTCGATGATTTTCTCAACCGGCTTTTCCACCTCAACGATTTTCTCAACGGGTTTTTTTTTTTTTTTCTCAATGGATTTTGGTTTTCGGCTCACAACCAATACAGCAAATAGTAAGGTAAATAAGGCGAGGACGGCATGGAGCATATCAAAGGTAGTAGGCATAGTGCTTAAATCGAAGTTCATAATGAATTCTCAATAATAAATCTAAAGATACAGCGCGGCATCTTAGTGGACTGAATGACTGATAAGTTAGGGCAGATATTAACATATTCAACCACTGTGGTAGGCAGAAATCATTTTTTTCCTCTCTAGAGACGGATTATTTGCCTAGATTTCGAGCGCCAATAGCGCTGCTTTACTGGAATTGCGTAAAAAATAACTAAAAGCACGTGGTTCAATCCATTAAGTGGCGTTTGGGGATCGAGTTTTTCCATCGAGTTGGGTAGTATTTACCTTTACTTGCTTTTCAATCATGGATTCAGCCAATGAATTATAACCGTGTCGTGTGTTTTGATCGTGAGATGTGTTGCTGGAATGAAAATGGTGTCGGCACTACCGGAGAGATTATCGAAGTCGGGTTGGCAGAGATTGATCTGAGCGCGGGAAAAATTGTTAAACGCGCTCAATATTATGTACAGCCTGAGCAAGACAATATTTCAGATTTTTGCCGCGAATTGACCGGTATTACGCCACGAACCATAGCAAAACAGGGGCGACCACTGGCTGAAGTCTTGCGTTCAATGGTAAAGAATTTTGGTGGTAGCAAGAAAATTTATGCCTGTTGGGGAAGAGATGATTTAATTCTGCGCCAAGAATGTGAACAGAAAGGCTTAGCGATGCCGTTTCAAGAATGTTTAAACTTGGCGACTTTGTATCGTATTCAACACCGTTTAAAAGACAACCGGATTGGTCATCGTGCGGCACAAGAAGCACAAGGCATTGATTGGGAAGGAAGACAACATTCAGGTTATGTGGATGCGAACAATTTAGCCAAACTGGCATTGACCATGTTGTAGCAGGTATGTACTTCCTACTTGTAACTGTAACGGTGTTGGCTACCGTCGTTCACCCCAGTCACATAATTTGTCTATGCTCATGAAGGTGAACCCACTTGCCGCTTACCTGCAACGCCAAGTGGCTAGGCACTTATTTATCGGCTCAATATCTCAATATAATATGGATTGAGATGGTGAAACGAAAAATCTGGCTTAAACTGATAATAAGCAATAGATAGATAAGGTTATCAGGATGAAATTTACCAGTATTCGCCAACAGGTTTTAATCTATAGTGTGTTAGCCCTTTTATCGATCACCCTTGCGGTGATCGGCTTTAGTTATTCGAGTAGTAAAAACCTCGCCGCAGCTGTTGATGAGCAAGTAGATCAAGAACTTCGATCTCAAGCCTTACAACGCATGCAGCTTATTGCCATTCAAGAGTCTTTAGACATAAAAGGACGATTTGATCAGGCGATGCTGATTTCTCAGGCCTTATCAAGCAGCTTAGAAGGAGTTCGACCTTCTCGTGACGTTGTCACGGAGATGCTGAAAAGTGTTTTCCTGCAGCATCCTGATTTATTGGGTATCTATACAGGATGGGAACCGCACCAATTTGACGGTGATGATATTTTTTCACTCGGGATGCCCCATACAAGAGATAATGGTCAATTTGCGCCTTATTGGAACCGCTCCGCTTCTGGCGAGCTAGGCATGCGGCCGCTGGGCAGTATGTATGATAAAACGGTTTCAGTTACAGGAGTTCGTAATTCTGAGTGGTATTTATGCCCGATTGAAACCGGTCGTAACTGTGTCATTGACCCAGCCAGTTATGATATCCAAGGGGTACAAACTTTATTGAGCTCTTTTGTGTCACCCGTAATGGTTAATGGTAAAGCGGTAGGTATGGTTGGGGTAGATTACTCGCTTAATTTTCTACAACGAATTGCCAGTGAAACTCAGCAAGACATAGATCGCCAAGCCAGAGTGCTGATCTTAAGTCCCAAGGGGATCATTAGCGCGGATAGTGCGGACACCAGTAACGTCGGTAAAGCATTGCAACAAAGCGCGGTGAATCAGCTGATAAGTCAGCGTTCACTGGGGCAAAGTCGGATTATAGATAACTCGGTTATAGCATCGGCCCAATTTGCCGCTCAAGGGGTTAACGCGCAATGGGAAGTGGTGGTTGTGTTACCCGTTTCTGTCGCGTTAGCTCAAGCTGAAGCCATTTCTCAGCAGCTGGAGCAAGGTTTTGCTGCTAATTTACAAGGTCAGCTTTGGATTGGTGGTATTCTGACTGTATTTGGGGTGTTGGCAATGTGGTTGATGGCATTGTCCATTAGTCGCCCGATCCAAAAACTGGTGGCTTTGGTTGAGGAGCTAACTCAATCAGGGGGCGATTTAACCCAAACCATCAATATTAACCGCCGTGATGAAACTGGCCAGTTAGCCCATCATTTAAACACCTTTGTTGGTAATGTTCGCTCTATTGTCTCTGATGTTGCCCAGCAAATGGATGGGTTAACCGAAAGCTCGCATCGCTCGGCCTCTTATGCAAAACAAGGGGTAGAGCAGATAAGACACCAAAGAGCGGAAATTGAACAAGTAGTAACGGCAACCAATGAAATGTCATCCACTGCCCATAGTGTGTCTGACAATGCTCAAGAAACCGCCAGTGCCGTGACCCAAGCGCAACAAGAAATTAATCAGAGTCAGCATGAAGTTGAACAAAGTGCTCAAGGTTTGCAACGTCTGGCTGAGGACCTATTGAAATCGGCTCAAGAAATTGAAGAGCTAGAGGCGCAAAGCGAACAAGTCGGCTCAATTTTGGATGTGATTCGCGCCATCTCTGAGCAAACTAACTTGTTAGCATTAAATGCAGCGATAGAAGCGGCTCGCGCAGGCGATCAAGGACGTGGCTTTGCGGTGGTGGCGGACGAGGTGCGTAATTTGGCCACCCGAACAGCTCAATCAACGGATGAGATCCAAACCATGATTGATACCTTGCGCCAGCGTAGTAAAAAAGCGGTGGCTACGGTGAATGAGAGCCGTGAGCAAAGTAACCATTGTCAAACATTGTCACAGCGAGCGGTAGATGCCTTGAAAGAGGTTCGCGCGCAAAGTGAACGTATTCAAGATATGGCGCACCAAATTGCCACCGCGGCCGAAGAGCAGGCGGCAGTAACGGAAGAAGTAAACCGTAATATTGTTGCGATAAACGATGCAGCCAATGAAATTGATCATGGTGCTAGTGCTGCCGATCAAGAAAGTCAGGATGCCGCACAGAGAGTGAACTCAGTGAGTTCACGTTTGAACCAGTTTAAATATTAAATCAGTGATTTTGGTGGTGTGAAGTCAGCAACTTAATAGAACTTCACATCAACAGATCCTAACTACTTAATCGTTATAGCAAGCGAAGTCGCTATCCATTGACCTTCTTCGCTTTATTTTTTTGGTCAACCACCATTAATTTGGCGCGAATAAATTCACTATGACTCACATAGATAAGTTCCGCTGTTTTACGGATCACCGCATCTTCTAGAGGGTCAATATCACCATCACTATGAGCCACTTCCCACATGGCTTTTATTAATTCAAAGCGCTGCTCTTGGCTTAAATCACGTAAGTGAGAAGTAAATTCATACAATGATGCTGATTGGCGAACTTGTTGCTCAGCGTGAGTGATTAATGTTTGAGCCTGCAGTTGATCTATCTTTAAAAGGTGTTGTAATAAGGCGAGTTTCGCCTGACGTTCAGTTGGGCTGATTGCTTGATCTGAACCGGCGACTTCACTGAGTAAACACGCGATAGCAAATTCAGGGTTAGCGGATGATTGACCGAGATCTTGACCGTCAAGTAGTTGTTTAAATAATGTTGTTAGCTTGTTAATCATGAGAGGCCTTTATGGAGAATAAGTAAGGGAATATCCATTATTTGAGACGAAAATAGTCATACAGTTCCCTAAATTCTGTTTATTAGTTAGTAGTAAACTAGCAAACAAACGATGTGATTGGGAGAAGAGCTTCACCAACACCGCTGCAGCTTTAAGTAGAAAGGGAATAGTACCAAGATCAGCAAACAATAGAGCATAAATAACAGTGCAAGCGTCAGAGCTCCCAATCACTGATCATTTCGACAAATTCTGAGCTGGTTTGCTCATGGGCAAGTAACAGCAAGGCGACTAAGGCCTCAACTTGAACACTCTGAGGATTAGGTTCGTTAAGTAGCTGGGTGATACGTTCACGGATAAGATTAATTTCGTGTTGAACAAAACCTCGGCCTTCTTCCTCACCTTCACCTTCTTCAGGTGCATTATCAAACTGTAAAAACAGCATATCGTTATCATGTTGAGTGCCCACTAAACGTTCGGGCAGCCACAGTTCACCCATTACCACATCTGGGTCGCAATCAGCAGGAAGATCATCAAGTCTTAGTTTCAGTTCAGAAGCTTTCACATTCTTTTCTATTTGAGATTGGCTATGGGTTTATTTTAGCGGTCAAATGCTAATAAAACTACACCAAAACCCGTGGTAAGCGTATCAGGGGGCTGAATTTTCAATATTTACCCCTTTACTAACTAAAAATACAACTGATTTAGTAGTT
The DNA here is from genome assembly GCA_007124475.1 of Vibrio sp. Lineage (GTDB taxonomy): Bacteria > Pseudomonadota > Gammaproteobacteria > Enterobacterales > Vibrionaceae > Vibrio. The sequence continues at coordinate 10,112 of SLFB01000203.1, forward strand.
TTTGTTCATTTATACCACATCATGTGTCTATGCTCATTCAGAGGCAATGCCCAGTAATTTAGTGATAGCTAGTGAATTGTTGTTGATTTCTCGTCAATGGAATACCGTGCGCGGGATCACTCTGTGATATAATGGCGGCAATTTTATTAAAAGAAAACAATAGGTATCGCTTTGAGTCAGTCACAGCCTCACTCAGAAAAAACCACGGCAGCAAAAGCCAACGATATGAAATCTCTCCAGCAAGCGTTAAAGCTATGTTTGATTAAAGACCGTTTTCGCCTTAACAAGCGAATTCTTGGTGCGAGTAAAATTGCTAAACAGCAATCAAGAGCGGCAGTCTTTGATGAAATAGCCTTAGATATTGCTCGTTCCATGATGGTGGTTTCACAGCGAGAAGCGCAAAAGATGACTATCGAATACCCAGAACAGTTACCCGTTAGTCAAAAGCGAGATGATATTGCGCGGGCGATTGAGCAGCATCAAGTAGTGATTGTCGCAGGGGAAACCGGTTCAGGTAAAACTACCCAGTTACCGAAAATTTGCGCTGAACTTGGACGCGGCAAATATGGGTTGATTGGCCACACCCAGCCACGCCGTTTAGCGGCTCGCTCGGTAGCGAGTCGTATTGCTGAAGAGATGCAGTGTGAGCTCGGCGGAGTGGTTGGTTATAAAGTTCGCTTTAATGATCAGATCTCAGAACAAACGCAAATCAAATTAATGACTGACGGTATTTTACTGGCAGAAATTCAAAATGACCGATATCTCAATCAATACGATACCATCATTATTGATGAAGCCCACGAGCGCAGTTTAAACATTGACTTTATTCTCGGTTATTTACGCCAGTTACTACCGCGCCGTCCTGATCTCAAGGTGATCATCACCTCGGCAACCATCGACCCTGAGCGATTTTCGAAACACTTTTCTAATGCGCCGATCATTGAAGTATCAGGTAGAACCTTTCCGGTAGAAACTCGTTACCGCCCATTGGTTTCCGAGACTGACAGCGATCGCGATCAACTCGAAGGTATTGTTGACGCGGTGGATGAGCTGTGCCTTGAAGGTTTAGGGGATATCCTGATTTTTATGAATGGTGAACGGGAAATTCGTGACACTGCTGATGCGTTGGCCAAACGTAAGTTACGAGATACCGAGATTGTGCCTTTGTATGCCCGTTTATCCTCTGGTGAACAAAATAAGATTTTCCAACCTCATAGCGGCCGGCGGATCGTACTTGCCACCAACGTGGCGGAAACCTCATTAACGGTGCCAGGGATCAAGTATGTTATTGATCCGGGCACCGCGCGGATCAGCCGTTACAGCTATCGCACCAAGGTGCAACGTTTACCGATTGAACCGATTTCTCAAGCCAGTGCTAATCAGCGCAAAGGACGATGTGGACGTGTTGAAGAGGGGATCTGTATTCGTCTTTATTCAGAAGAAGATTTTTTATCTCGTCCTGAGTTTACCGATCCGGAAATTTTACGCACCAACTTAGCGTCAGTCATTCTACAAATGACCGCGCTAGGTTTAGGCGATATCGAGGCGTTCCCATTTGTGGAAGCGCCAGACAAACGTCATATTCAAGATGGGGTTCGCTTGCTGGAAGAGTTGGGGGCAATGAACCCTGAGATCAGCGACCCGAAAAAACGCCTGACCACGATTGGACGCCAG
>SLFB01000105.1 GCA_007124475.1 Vibrio sp.
CTTTAATCTGGATTATATGTCTGATTTTGTTCTAATTATCGTATGTGTGAGCTATTTCAAATAAAACTATACATCCTTTCTTTGCTGGATAAATAATAACTTTATACGGATAGATAAGTGAAAAGCGGTTTACAGCACGTAGGTGTCCCATTGGATCAAAATTACGTGCTAATTAACAAAAACTGCGCTTCTTGATTACAAATTCGTGTTCGAACGCTCATTTGTGGTTTTCTGGGGTTTTCGAAGTGATCCTTTTATGCGAGATTGCGTTACACCACATCTACTCGTGGATAATAACGGTGTAAACGGACATGAGGACACTTATTTATGGCTCAAACAAAACAACACACTCTGCTAGGAGAGTGTATATCTGAGTTTATTGGCACCGGATTGCTGATATTTTTTGGTGTAGGCTGTGTTGCTGCATTAGTGCTTACTGGTGCTCAATTTGGTCAGTGGGAGATCAGTATTGTCTGGGGGCTTGGGGTTGCGATCGCTATTTATTGTACTGCTGGCGTTTCTGGTGCTCATATTAACCCAGCGGTGACGATTGCCTTGGCCGCTTTCCATGGCTTTGATAAGGCAAAGGTTGTTCCGTACATTATCGCTCAGCTATTAGGCGCATTTTGTTCGGCGGCGCTCGTTTATGGCTTATACAGTAACTTATTTGTTGATTATGAAATAGCGCATAACTTTGTTCGTAGTAGCGAAGAGGCGTTAGCAACGGCCGGTATTTTTTCTACTTATTCCCATCCTTCATTGTCTTTTTTAGGAGCGGTATCGGTTGAATTTGTGATCACAGCAGTATTGATGTTTGTTATTTTGGCTTTGGGTGATGAAAATAATGGCTCACCACGCAAAGCGATGAATCCACTGTTAATCGGAATTTTAATTGCGGTGATTGGTGGTTCTCTTGGTCCACTAACTGGCTTTGCAATGAACCCAGCCCGTGATTTTGGACCAAAATTGTTCGCCTATTTTGCAGGGTGGGAGCATGCTCTTACGGGAGCAAAAGATATTCCTTACTTTATTGTGCCTATCATAGGGCCTATTGCTGGTGCTTGCTTTGGTGCGTGGGCTTATCCGAAATTTATCGGAGCTTATCTACCAACTGAAGGCTCTGGCTGTACCATTCCCAACCAATGTGACGTAGTAGAAGAAAATGAACAAGCACATGTATAAGGTGCAGTGATTATTAATTGATTGTTTAGAAGGAACAAACCATGACTGAGCAAAAATATGTAGTAGCGTTGGATCAAGGTACAACCAGTTCACGAGCCGTAGTACTCGACCATGATGCCAATATTGTCAGTGTTTCTCAGCGTGAATTTACTCAGATTTATCCGCAAGCGGGCTGGGTTGAACACGATCCGATGGAAATTTATGCGACGCAAAGCTCGACACTTGTCGAAGTACTGGGTAAATCAGGTATTCGAAGTGATGAAGTTGCTGCCATTGGTATTACTAACCAACGTGAAACCACCATTGTTTGGAACAAAGAGACCGGTAAGCCAGTTTATAATGCGATTGTCTGGCAATGTCGCCGCACCGCGGAAATATGTGAAGAGTTAAAATCACGTGATGGCTTAGAAGCCTACATAAGAGAAAATACCGGACTGCTATTAGACCCGTACTTTTCAGGTACTAAGATCAAGTGGATTTTAGATAACGTCCCTGGTGCACGTGAAGATGCACAAGCGGGTAAACTGCTGTTTGGTACGGTAGATACGTGGTTAGTCTGGAAGATGACCCAAGGTCGTGTTCATGTTACGGATTACACCAATGCTTCTCGGACGATGTTATTTAATATCAATAACTTACACTGGGATGAGAAAATCCTTAAAGAGTTTGATATTCCATTAAGCATGATGCCTGAAGTGAAGTCTTCTTCAGAAGTGTATGGCCAAACCAACATTGGTGGTAAAGGCGGAACTCGTATTCCTATCGCGGGGATTGCTGGCGATCAGCAAGCGGCACTGTATGGTCAAATGTGTGTTGAAGCGGGTCAAGCGAAAAATACCTATGGTACAGGCTGTTTCTTGCTGATGAATACCGGTAAAGAAAAAGTAACTTCGCAAAATGGCCTACTAACAACCTTAGCTTGTGGACCAAAAGGTGAGCCAAGTTATGCGCTTGAAGGTGCGGTATTTATGGGTGGCGCATCCATTCAATGGTTACGTGATGAACTGAAATTAATTTCTGACTCTCATGATTCAGAATACTTTGCAACTAAAGTGGATACCGCTAACGGTGTTTATGTGGTGCCGGCCTTTACTGGCCTAGGCGCTCCTTATTGGGATGCTTATGCTCGCGGTACTATTGTCGGTTTAACGCGTGGTGTGAATTCGAACCATATCATCCGGGCGACATTAGAAAGTATTGCTTATCAGACTCGAGATGTCTTGGATGCGATGCAAGCGGACTCAGGCATTAAATTGGCTGCTTTACGAGTTGATGGTGGAGCTGTCGCCAATAACTTCTTAATGCAATTCCAATCCGATGTATTAGATACTGAAGTGCATCGTCCAAAAGTGACCGAAGTAACGGCTTTAGGTGCCGCTTACTTAGCAGGCATTGCTGTCGGCTTCTGGGACAGCTTAGATGAACTGAAAAATAAAGCTGAAATTGATCGCTCATTTATGCCTCATCAGGATGAAGAAAAGCGTCAGCGCCGTTATAAAGGTTGGAAACGTGCGGTGAAATGCGCTCAATCGTGGGCGGCTGAGCATAATGAAGAAGAGTGATTGATAGCCAAACCAATTGCAGTTGCCGGTAGGCAATCAATGAGTCCATCCCCATGAACATAGATAGGCTGTGTGATTGGGGTGAACGGAAACCGGAAACACTCTGCAGCTTTAATTAGGAAAGGCATCACGGATTCCTGTTACTGGTTAACGTATTCCTTGCTTACAGTGAGTACACAATAGTTCAATTTTTATCAGGATAAAATAAAACCACGGCGTTAACAAACCGTGGTTTTTTGTGTTGGTTAGAAACAGAATTTACGCGGCGTTCTGTACGCCATCAGCCTTTTTTTCTTGTTGCATCCGAGCTAAAAAGTAGACATTAACACAAGCGATAAAAGCGTTGGTAGCCACTACCGGCCAAGCATCAATCATCAGTCCATAGCCGACAAATAAAC
>SLFB01000022.1 GCA_007124475.1 Vibrio sp.
GTTGGCCAAGTGAGATTTTTACTTTTTGTGGTGGGGTGAATATTTTCCAACATAGCCCATCGCCTTATCCTCAAGTGAGCATTGAACAAGTGCTATTCGCCAAACCGGATGTCATTTTCACTTCAGAACAAGCAATAGCCCAAGGCACCATGTGGCAACGCTGGAAAAACCAAATCCCAGCAGTAAAAAAAAGGCAAATCACCAGTATTAATGCTGATTGGCTCAACCGGCAAACCCCAAGATCACTGCTCGCCATTGAGCAAGTTTGCAATTATTTTGCCCAAATACAAAAGTAGTAACTAAAACCGTAAAATTTGCATACAATATGCCCCCATTCACTCATCCCCAATGAACAGGGAATGTTAAGCGAGCGATACAATTTTGGATACTTCACTGCTCTACTTGATTGATATGTTTGGCACTGCGGTGTTTGCGATTTCAGGCGTACTACTAGCAGGGCGATTAAAGATGGATCCTTTCGGCGCGGTGGTTCTCGCCAGTGTCACCGCCATTGGTGGTGGGACTATTCGCGATATGGCACTCGGTGCGACGCCGGTTTTTTGGATCACCGATACCACGTATTTGTGGGTGATTTTTGCCACCTGCTTATTAACCATGTTAATTGTCCGTCGCCCTAAACGGGTAGCTTGGTGGATATTGCCCGTATGTGACGCGATTGGTCTGGCGGTATTTGTCGCTATTGGGGTTGAAAAAGCACTGATCTTCCAAGAGTCAGCGTTAATTGCCATCATTATGGGGGTTATCACCGGCTGCGGTGGTGGCATCATCCGTGATGTGCTTGCCCGTGAAATTCCAATGGTATTAAGAAGCGAAGTCTATGCCACCGCCTGTATTGTTGGCGGCGTGGTACATACTAGCGCGCTCGCTTTAGATTATAACAGCTCGAGCGCTTTCCTCTGTGGTGTGATGTCAACTCTAGTTATCCGCCTATGCGCCATTCGTTGGCACTTATCACTGCCGACTTTTGCGCTAACTAAATAATCTCTCAATCACCAGCCATCATGGCTGGTGATATTTCATGTACCCGCTTTGAGACTTTCATAAACGACACCGCGATAGTTTCAGGTTACCATGAGCAACACCTATTCCCATTTTTCATCAACCTATGTTACTCGAAGGCATTGAAACCTTACTGGTGCTCAGCAAAGAAAAAACCATGAGCCGTACCGGCAGTCAACTCTATATCAGCCAATCAGCAGTCAGTAAACGGATTGCGAATTTAGAGAAAAAGCTCGGCAAGAAACTGATCGTTCCGTCAGGTAGACATATTAAATTGACCGCGGATGCCGAACAATTAATTGCCAGCATTGGCCCAAAATTTCATGAATTGCATGGTTTGATTTTTGAGCAGCAGATACTGGAAGACAACACGCTATTGCGTATGGATTGCTCGGAGACTTTAGTCGCGGGTTATCTTGGCAAAACCATGGGACAACATCGCAAGCAGGATCCACATTGGCTGATCACCACTAACCACACGCCGAGAATTGTCGAAAATGTACAGTCTGGCAAAGCTACTTTGGGCTTTTGTGCCGGTTATCTGCCTGCCAATCACGGTTTACTGACCTTTCATTTAGGCGATGAGCCATTTAGCGTAATTAGCCAAGCCCCTTTGCACTCACTACCAAGCGAGCTGATCACTAATGATTTAGCCAATCCCGCCAACACCTATCAAGCAGCCATACTGCACAAACAAGGGATTCGACCGGCAATGGAGATGGACTCTTACACCGCCGCTGCCCAGCTCGCACTTGGCGGCATGTTACCGGCTTTAGTGCCACGCTCGATTGTCAGCACCCTCAAAATTGAGCCTCAGCACTGCTTTGATTTCGCTGAACTTGCCGATCTGACTCGGCCAATTCATATTTGTCTGCGCGCCAGTCGATATTGCAGCGCTAGAGTCCAAGCATTGATAACAGCGCTGTATGATGCTGTTCCCACAGCAGTTTTAGCGCCATCAACATAGACATGGTGATCACCAACGGGCGGATCCAACGCTGTCCTTGGCTAATCACCACTGTTGCCCCCATGCGAGCACCGATAAAGCCACCAACCGCCATGGTTAACCCTATCTGCCAAATGGGTAATCCGGCGATTAAGAAAAAGGTCAGCGCGGCAATATTGGAGGTGAAATTAAGCACCTTAGTACGCGCGGTGGCTTCCACCAATCCAAAATGGCCTAAAGCGACAAAACAGACGGTAAAGATCGAGCCGGTACCAGGGCCAAAAAAGCCATCATAAAAACCGATACCAAAACCCACCGTGAAAGCAAACGCGGTTTCGGATAAAGGTGCAGGCCCAGTATGGGTTTTGGTGGTCGGAGCTAATAAGAAATAAAGCGATATGCCGATAAGTAGAAGTGGGATAAGGCTAGTCAACAAAGAGGCATCAATATACTGCACCGCTTCCGCGCCAAGTGCCGCGCCAACAAAAGTACACACAATGGCGAGGCGCATCGCTTTTAGGCTGACAACACCATTGCGGACAAAATAGAAAGTGGCAGAAAAGCTACCAAAGGAGCTTTGCAGTTTATTGGTCGCCAGTGCTTGGGTCGGCGGTACCCCAGCGGCCAATAAGGCCGGTAAAGTCAGTAAACCGCCGCCGCCTGCCATGGCATCAATAAATCCCGCAACACCCGCTACTAAAAATAGTAAGCCCAGCACTTCCAATGAAAGTTCCATTTCTCATCAACATTTTAAATAATAAAGCTTAACAGTATCACTGCTCAAAACATCAAAACAGCGAAACTCAAGACAACAACCTATTCCATTTATTCATCGATACAAGCTTGGGAGATCACTGGGTAATGTAGCTGATAAAAAAAGCCCGCTTAATTCAGCGGGCAATGAGGTTGTCTGATAAGCCTTAACGACTTACCTTAATTGTTATTAGGCTAAGCTGACTTTGACTTGCTCATGTAGCTCTTGCACCGAAGTGACCGACGCTTTCGCGTCCGCGGTGTGTGACATACAAGTTGCAAATGCCGCATTTAACGTCGTGGTATAGTTAACTTTTTCAGCTAGAGCGCCACGGCGCAATACTTTTGAATCTTCAATCGCTTGACGACCTGCCGCGGTATTGACGATATAGGTGTATTCGTTGTTTTTGATTCGATCCAA
>SLFB01000328.1 GCA_007124475.1 Vibrio sp.
CCTTTGGCCCCCTGTGTTATAACCACCAACGGTAGGGAGAGGGGAGCTAAGGCATTTAATCCTTGTTCAATGGTGTTGGTTTGAGTTAAAAATGTCAGCTCTTCTTCAGAAAATTTCACCACGTCAGCCTTACTGACCGCTTGCATCACGACCTCGATAATTTGATCCGGATTCTGCCAGACTTCTTCACGTAAATTGGGGTCAAAACTGACGTAACCGCCAGCTTGTTTGATTCGTTCTATAGCTGCAAATGTGCTGCTGCGACTTGGTTCGTTAGCAAGCGCAATAGAGCAAGCGTGTAACCAGTCACCCGGTTTAAAGTTTGGAATATCGCTTGGTTGTAGGAACTGATCGGCACTCGGTTTGACCATAAAAGTGAAGCTACGTTCACCCGAGTCGTCCAGATCAACCACCACGGTTGAGGTGCGTTGCTGCTCATCGAGAATAAGATGTTGGCAATCGACTTGTTCCGTGGTTAATGTTTGCTGGATAAATCGGCCAAAGGGATCGTTCCCGACTCGGCCAAAAAAAGCGCTTTGGCCACCTAATCTTGCAATAGCAACGGCAACATTGGCAGGCGCTCCTCTGTGGCATTTTAAGTAACGCTTGCCTCCTTCGGGAATTAAATCGACGACAGCATCTCCTGTAACCCAAATTTTATTCATGGTTATTTCTCCAGATAATGGTTTATACCAGTTTAGCTGATGGGCTAGGGACTAAAAAGCGCCAAGTGATGAGTAGAATATTTAGCTTTTCAAAATGTGATCGTTTATCAAGAAACGAGGTAAATTTAAGATTTTTAGTTTAATTTTCGGTATCGTTCCCAGTTTGATTTAAATTTCGCTTGGACTGATTGACGAAAATAAAATCTCAGCGCAAACTGCGCTGGTTTTTCTACTTGTCGCGGAGCGTTCAGCATGTTTCCTTACCGCCAATGTTGGTCACGATTGGTCTGTTATTGATCAGTAATGTTTTTATGACCTTCGCTTGGTATGCCCACCTAAAAGATTTAGCCTTGGATAGTGATTCTAATCACAGATTCTTGCTTATTAACAGGGGATCATAACAATACCTCCCTTTAGGAGCTGGATAAATGTTAATATTTTGCTAAACATACAGACGTTTATTCTATAAGGCCATTTATTGATAGCACTTATGATTGTTGGGATTTGATAAAATATGCCCAAACCACTTGGAGCTTCAGGTGGTTGGCAAGTGAAACCATCCCCACAGGCATACGGTGCTTCAACTAGGAAAGATATATCACATTACCTAGTAGCCGCCTACGCACAGCGGGATACAGGATATCGAACCAATAATTGATATAGATTAAACATAGTATTGATGAATATCACATTTTATTGGCAAATTATTTCGATGATTGCTAATGTGCAAAGTTCTTTATGAGGTTTAGGTTAAATGGTTCAGTTTTTAAACTAAACCATACATTCAGGCCGTTCTGAACACCGAATAAAGAGTCATGGATGCAATATATAAAACTTGGAGTTTATGCATGTATAAAAATAACATCACGCGAGCAATATTATTTGGTGCAAGTCTCACCATGGCTACGGCCTCTTTTTCAGCCTTGGCTGCAAATGTTCCAGCTGGGACTAAACTTGCGCCTGTTCAAGAGCTTATCCGTGGTAATGGTACTGAAGTTGCTTCACTTGACCCTCACAAAAGTGAAGGCGTACCCGAATCTCATGTGATTCGCGACTTACTTGAAGGCTTAGTGAATCAAGATGCTGATGGTAATACCATCCCGGGCGTCGCTGAGCGTTGGGAAACCTCAGATAACCAAACGTATACTTTCCACCTACGTCAAGATGCCAAATGGTCAAATGGCGATCCTGTCACCGCGCAAGATTTTGTCTACAGTTGGCAGCGTGCTATCGACCCTGCTACCGCTTCTCCTTACTCTTGGTATATGGAATACACCAAGATGAAAAATGCTCGCGAAATTATCGCTGGCGAAAAAGCGCCAAGTACTTTGGGTGTAAAAGCGCTTGATGACCATACTCTAGTGGTTGAGTTAGAAACACCACTGCCTTATTTTGTGATGATGACTGGTCATACGACAATGAAGCCAGTACACAGAGCAACGGTAGAGAAACATGGCGACCAATGGACGCGTGCTGGTAATTATGTCAGTAACGGTGCTTATATGCTCGATCGTTGGGTGGTTAATGAACGTTTAGAACTAAAACGTAACGCTCATTACTGGGATGATGCGAAAACAGTCATTAACAAAGTGACGTTTTTGCCGATCGAAAACCAAGTAGCAGAAATGAACCGTTTCTTATCTGGTGAAATCCATATCACCAATGAAGTGCCGATTGAGCATTTCCGCCGCCTACAGCGTGATCACGCAGATTCTGTTTCCGTGGTTGGTAGTTTATGTACTTACTACTATGGCTTTAATAATGAAAAGCCACCTTTTGATGATGTGCGAGTTCGTAAGGCGCTTTCATTTGCCATCGACCGCGATGTCATCGCTAACGCCATTATGGGGCAAGGTGAAAAACCCGCCTATTTCTTAACCCCAGAAATCACTTATGGCTTCCAGCCAGAGATGCCGGCGTATGGCAAAATGACCCAGCAGCAGCGTTTAGCTGAAGCAAGAAAACTACTGGAAGAGGCGGGTTATAATCGCGGCAATCCACTGCGCTTTAACTTGCTGTACAACACGTCAGAGAACCACCGCAAAGTTGCGACTGCTATTCAATCGATGTGGCGCTCAGGCCTTGGCGTTAATGTCACCCTAGAGAATCAAGAGTGGAAAACGTATCTTGACTCGCGTCGTGAAGGTAACTTTGACGTGACCCGTGCCGGTTGGTGTGGTGATTATAATGAAGCGTCATCTTTCTTGACCTTGATGAAATCAAGCAATAGCTCGAACGATCCAAGATATCATAGTGAAGAGTATGATGCTTTGATGGCTAAAGCCATGACGACGACTTCCGAAAAAGAACGTCAGGCAATTTATGCTCAGGCTGAAAAACTCTTGGCGCGTGATATGCCAATTGCTCCTATCTATCAATACGTTAAATCTCGTTTACTCTCGCCTCTAGTCGGCGGTTTCCCGAGTAACAACGCTGAAGAAAAAATCTACACCAAAGATCTTTA
>SLFB01000130.1 GCA_007124475.1 Vibrio sp.
ATGTACAGGCCCTTGCTCAAGACACTTGGCAAATCAGTTTTATTGGTAATGATTACACAGACAGGGCCATTGCACGTAAGTATATATTGCGCAAAAGTGCGGAGTTGGCGAATCAAGCTGGGTATGCTTACTTCACCCTTTTAGGTGAGGAAATCAATGTTGATTCCGTTGCTAAAAACCAAATTTTACAGGCTCAAAATCAACAAAAATGGTTGTATTCAACCACACAGATCACCAGTGAAACAACCATCATGGCAATCAGTAAAGGGCTTCATCAACCTTCAGATGCTTATCCGATGGTTTATGAAAGCCAATTTATTTTAAATAGCGTGAAAGTAGAACAATAATTTTCATCAGTAGGTAATACCAATCGTCGCTCAGCGTCTATTTGCTTAGCGACGATCATGATATCAGTGAACAACCGCTCCATGAGTAAGCAACCTCCACTCGCTGCAAGGCAAGCCTCACCCCCGTCTTATCAATGGAAAAACTATCTAAGTTAGCACTCTATCCATCATCATCTATACTAAATGGGTAATGGTGTTAACGAGGATGAGTTATGTTTAAAAGCATCAAAGTAATCTTTTTTAGCCAAATAGTGCTGGCTATTACTCTGATTCTGTTGGGAATGGGCGCAGTCAAATATAACGTGTTCCAAAATCAGCTCTATCAAAGCCTCGATGCCAGTATCGAGAATGCAACCCATCGCTTGTCTATTAGCTTACCTAAACCAATATGGGATTTCGACTTTGATTCAGCAAAAGCGATTGTGCTGTCTGAACTTAATGACCCAGCAATTAGTGCGATTCAAATTAAAGATAACAGCGATAAGTCAATTATTTTTTTCCTAAATCACCCTGATAAGCCTGAAGTCACCAATATCGATCCGAACTCGTTTACCGGTAAAAAAGAGCAAGAGTTTTTTATTGATGACTTTGGTGATATCAAAAAAGTTGGCTCTATTATCCTTTATTACAATAATTTTGCTATCGCCGCGCAACTGTCTGAATTAATGCAAAAAGTCATTATCGAAATCCTCATTTTGGATATATTAATTACATTGATCACTTTTTTATTACTCAGAATGACCGTGCTAAAACCACTCTCGAATCTTACGGATCGTGTGATGGATCTTGCTTCAGGAGATGGTGATCTTACTCAACGTATTGAGCCCGCTAAGCTTAATGAATTCAAAAATATTACTAATGGCATCAATCATTTTACTGCATCATTAGAAACGATAGTAAAAAAGATCATTCAATCAACAGATGCTCTAAACCACTCATCAATAGCCGGTAAAGACATTGCCAGTGACAATGCCGCACAGCTAAATCAGCAACAACAAACCTTAAATGCCATTTCTCAAGCAGCGGTTGATATACAACACTCAATTCAACGAGTGAATGAGTCTGCTCTCGATAGTGCTCAATCAGCCAGTTCGTCAAGTGCCTTAACTGAAAGCATGAGCAGTAATATTGCCACTACCGCAGACGAAATGAAAAATATGCAAGAGAAAATGTTACTTCTTAACAATAAGATGAATACACTCTCGCAGGAAGGGGAAAAAATTAACGCTATCTTAAATGTAATCAATGACATTTCCGAGCAAACCAACCTCTTAGCGCTTAACGCTGCAATAGAAGCCGCACGCGCTGGAGAGCAAGGAAGAGGTTTTGCCGTGGTCGCAGATGAAGTGCGTAATCTAGCTGTTAAAACCAGCCATTCAACCGAACAAATTAAGACTAACATTAACGCGCTAAATGAAGCGACATCAATGTTAGAAAAAGAGCTTAATGAGATTGCTCAAACTCTCGAACTCACGGCACAACGCTTCTCGTCATCACAATCCGTGGTTGAAGAAATGAATGTAATGGCGCAAACCATTCAGGAAAAAAATCGATTGGTTGCCGACCTCGCCGAGAATCAAAATACCGCCATTTCCTCAATAAGTAGTTCTCTGATCGAAGTCGTCGATGCCTCAAAAGCAGTAGCGGATGGCGCTGAGACCAACTTAAGCATGTCCGTAGAAGTCATAAAGATTGGCGAGGAGATTAAACAGCAGATTGCTCAATTTAAAACCCATTAGGATCACTTGTACAAACAATAAGCTAAACTATTTTAATCACAATAGTTAGAATTTCACTCAAGAGGGAACCCTATGAAATCATTTATCGTTGCTAGCTTATTAGCGGTATCAACTTACAGTTATGCTTCCAGCTTAAACGACCTAAATTATATTACCGAGGTTTATCCTCCGTTCAATTATGAAGAGCAAGGTCGCTTAACTGGTATCGCTATTGATGTTCTTGAGTCGGCAACACAAGCCGTTAACGACCCTATCAAGCGCGAGAATGTTCAACTGCAACCTTGGGCCAGAGGTTATGCTGCCGCTTTAGAAACCCCTAATACGGTTTTATTTTCCATGACCAGAACCGAAGCGCGAGATAATCTTTTTAAATGGGCAGGCCCAATTGTTGAAAGCCGCGTGGTAATTTGGGCGCCTAAGGCGCGCAATATCCAAATTTCATCACCGAGTGATTTGAGTAATTATCGAGTTGGGGTGGTAAGAGAAGATATAGGTGAGCAATTACTGCGTAATTTGCAAGTAAGTGCTAGCGCTATTCGTCCGTCAGCTTCACCAGAAATGGTAGCAAGACAGCTCGATGCGAATCGTATTGACCTATGGGCTTATGGCGATAACGTAGGTGCTTTTATTATGCGAGAGCAAAATATCGACCCCGATTTGTATGAAATCGTCTATGTACTACACGAATCACAAACCTATTTTGCCTTTCATAATGCTACCCCTGATCACTATATAGATAAACTCCAAAATGGGATTAATTTGATTCGTGAAAGCGGCAAGCTTGATGAAATTGTTGCCAGTTATCGTTAATACTATCAATCCGTACTTCATCACTTGAAGAGAATACTTCTTCAATCTCTTCAAGTGATCACCTTGGATACAAAGTGTCGTTTTCCCTACTCAAACGACACCAGTATTTTATTAGGATAATGAGGTCTTCGTATGAAAGTCACATCACTTTGTTTAATCGTATTACTTACTTTTCTGAGCTGGACAAGCTGGGCGAAAACTCTCACAGCAGCGCAAGATCCATGGCC
>SLFB01000233.1 GCA_007124475.1 Vibrio sp.
AGCAATAATTGCCAACGGTATTTCCCTGCTCGCTTGGCCAGTGGTGCAGGGGTTGGACCGAGTACTATTGCTCCCTCATTTAACAAGGGATGAACTTCTAATGTTTGCCTAACTTGTCTGAGAAAGCTTTCTACTTGAGAAGATTGGTTAGCCTCAGCACGAAACAAGGTTAAAAAGCTGTACGGGGGAAGTTGGCTGGCTTGTCGATCAGCTAACGCTGTACGAGCAAATTCATCATAGCCTTTGTGTAATAACGATTGTAATAAACTGTGTTCGGGGTGATGGGTTTGCAAGATCACTTCCCCAGGTTTACTGGCTCTTCCCGCGCGCCCTGCCACTTGAATAAACAGCTGTGCCAAACGTTCAGCAGCACGAAAATCACTGCTATACAGCGAGCCATCCACATCTAATAAGGCAACTAAGGTAACATTAGGAAAATGGTGCCCTTTGGCTAACATTTGGGTACCAATAAGAATGTGATATTGATGATTGTGAATGGCCGTCAATGCCGACTCTAAACTGCCTTTACGCCGCGTACTATCTCTATCAATACGAATGGTTTTATAGTCAGCAAAAAGCTGTTCCAGTTGCTGCTCCAGCTGCTCGGTTCCAACCCCCACCGTCACTAATTTTTGTGAACCGCAAGCTTGGCAATGCACAATAACCGGCCGTTGTGAACCACAGTGATGACAACGAATTTCGTTACTGTATTGATGATAAGTATAATAAGCATCACAACGCTGGCAATCCGCTATCCAGCCACAATCATGACACATTAAAGCCGGTGAAAAGCCTCGTCGATTAAGAAATAATAAGACTTGATTGCCTTGCTGTAAGTGACGTCGCATTTCAGCTATTAACGGAGCCGAGAGGCCGCTATCTAAATACTCCCCTTTAATGTCCAAGACCCGATTTTTGGTCGGCAAAGCATGACCTGCCCGCTGGGTGAGCTGCAGATGATAGTATTTTCCGCTTAAAGCATTGTGCAGTGTTTCTAACGCCGGAGTAGCTGACCCTAGCACAATTGGGACTTGCTCTAAGTTGGCTCGCATCACCGCCACATCACGTGCATGGTAACGTAGACTATCTTGCTGTTTATAAGAAGAATCATGCTCCTCATCGACAATAATAATCCCCAAGTCAGCAAACGGGGTCAATAAAGCTGAACGTGTGCCAATAATGATCCCAGCGGCATTATCACGAGCCGCTAACCACGCATTTAAACGCTCACTATCATTAAGCCCGGAATGAATGACCACCACCGGAACGGTAAAACGATGACGAAAACGCTGAATGGTTTGTGGCGTTAAACCAATCTCAGGAACCAGCACTAAGGCTTGTTTACCTTGCTCCAGTACAGGCTTAATCAAATTCAAGTACACTTCAGTTTTGCCTGAGCCGGTCACCCCTTGCAGTAAGTAGCAGCCAAAACCAGGTTGACTATTAACGGTGGCAATAGCGATCGCCTGTTCTGGATTCAGTTTCGGTTTATCAACTTTCGCTTCTACCTCCGATGGCCAAGGTAATACTTGAGGCGTTTGCTCATTAACTTCAATCCAGCCTTTATCTAGCAAGGTTTTTAAGCGTGAACTTGAGATCCCTTCATCCAGTATCGTTTGATGACTTACCGGTCCATACTGCAAAAAATGCATCACCTGTGCTTGCTTTAACGCTCGGCCAAAACCCAGCATCAATTGCTCTCGACCGAGATCCGTCAGTCGCCACTCTTTACTTGCTGTTAACTGAGCAGGTTTGCCTTTACGCAATGCGCTCGGTAACGCATTGGCTAAAGTATCTCCGAGAGGATAATGATAATACTGGCTACACCAATGTAATAAACGGTACAGTTTTTCTGGCCATAAGGCTTGATTATCAATCACCGAATGCAGGGATTTGAGTTGCGACAAAGGAAAATCAGATTGATGGGTTAGCTCGGTAACAATACCAGTCAAGGTTTGACGCCCAAAAGGCACTGAGACGCGTCCACCTATTACCGGATTTAAGGACTCTGGAACTAAATAATCGAAGCGCTTATCAAGGGGAACCGGTAAAGCAACACGAGCAATAGTGGGGCGCATAACCATCCGTTAGCAATAAAAGAAATGAAAATACAGTTTACTGGATGCAAATCGGAAATACGACTGACAAAAAGTGGCGAAAATAGCGTCGAAATCAGTTGATCCCAAAGCTTGGATTCATTAATATATCGCGCCTTAAAGATGCTTGGCAAATTCGTTTAGCATCTGCACATTATCATTAACATACGTGTGGTGTCCGGCGTTTGATCCGGATGGCGACACGGCCTACATTTGAGGTTATCCCATGAAAGCTGGTATCCACCCAGAATATAAAGAAGTTAGCGCAACTTGTTCTTGCGGCAATGCATTCACTTTCAAGTCTACTTTAGCAAAAGAAAGCATTTACCTTGACGTATGTGACAAGTGCCACCCATTCTACACTGGTAAGCAACGTATCGTTGATACTGGCGGCCGTGTTGATCGCTTTAACAAGCGTTTCGGTGCTCTATCAAGCAAGAAGTAATTATTACTTTAAGCGCAAGTTATATAAAGAGAACGCTACGGCGTTCTTTTTTTTACCCTCTGTTATCGAAAAGCCCATTGACAGCCGTCACCACAAGCTGGTCTTATCAGTTCCTATCTGACTCATTTCATGCTTTGTGATCACAATCCCATCTAGGCAGCTCAGTCGACATCCTTTAGAATCTCTTTTCCAGCACAATAATAAGAGAGCTATCCCCCATGTCTGATGAACATCACCACGATCTTTCCGCTGAAGCCGATTTCCGTCAACAAGCTTTAGATTATCACGCACTGCCTACTCCGGGAAAAATTGGCGTCACCCTGACCAAACCCGCCGATTCAGCCTATGATCTCGCTTTAGCCTATAGCCCAGGGGTTGCAGAGCCAGTACGTGAAATTGCTCAACATGCAGATAACGTTTATAAATATACAGCCAAAGGCAATACGGTAGCCGTCATTTCTAACGGCACCGCCATTCTTGGTTTAGGTAATCTTGGGCCAATGGCCTCTAAACCGGTAATGGAAGGTAAGGCGTTGCTCTTTAAACGTTTTGCTGGCCTTGATTCTATCGATATTGAAGTCAAGCATCGCACCATCGATGAGTTTGTCGATACAGTAGCCAATATTGCCGATACCTTTGGTGGAATAAACCTGGAAGATATTAAAGCCCCAGACTGCTTTGAGATTGAACGTCGCCTGATCGAACGTTGTGATATTCCGGTCTTCCATGATGACCAGCATGGTACCGCCATTGTTACCGCGGCAGCGATGCTCAACGCTATCGAACTACAAGGCAAACAACTGCATGAGTGTATTATTGTTTGTCTTGGCGCTGGAGCCGCCGCCGTTGCGTGTATGGAGCTTTTGATTAAATGTGGTGCCATGCGCGAGAAGATTTACATGCTAGATCGCAAAGGTGTGATTCATACTCGTCGCGATGATCTCAATGAATACAAGCAGTTATTTGCCAACAATACTGACAAGCGAACGTTAGAAGATGTTATCACTGGCGCAGATTTGTTCCTTGGTGTCTCGGGACCAAATTTACTACCACCAGAAGCGCTAGCACTGATGGCTGACAAACCTGTCGTGTTCGCTTGTTCAAATCCAGATCCAGAAATCAAACCAGAGCTAGCACATCAAGTGCGAAGTGATCTCATTATGGGCACGGGACGCAGTGATTACCCCAACCAGGTTAATAACGTACTGTGCTTCCCATTTATTTTCCGCGGTGCACTAGACGTTCGTGCCAGTGAAATCAACGATCAAATGAAACTGGCCGCGGTGCAAGCCATTCGCCAACTGGCTCAAGAGCCGATTCCTGATGAAGTACTCAAAGCCGCTGGAGTAGAAAAGCTGAGCTATGGAGCTCACTATATTATTCCTAAACCTATGGATCCTCGTTTACTACCACGAGTTGCTAAAGCCGTTGCCCAAGCCGCGGTAGACTCAGGGGTCGCTCGCATTGAGATGCCTGACAACTATATGGCATAACCTTTACTGCTTTGCGTTAGTTGCCCCTTTCTGTTCAATAGACCCTAGCAATGCTAGGGTCTATTGAACTTAATGCCAACAGGACGTTATTAGCTAAACTCGCTTACTGTTAATCGTCGTAAGCTTCAAACTCAATCCCCATCGCGGTCATTAGTGCTTTAGCTTCACTGGGGATGTCATCTGGTCTATCTTTACGTAAGTCTTCATCAGTCGGTAAGGGTTGCCCGGTGTAAGCATGCAAAAAGGCTTCGCACAATAATTCACTATTCGTTGCGTGGCGTAAGTTATTGATTTGTCTTCTGGTTCGCTCATCAGTCAGTACTTTAAGTACTTTCAACGGAATGGATACCGTTATTTTTTTTACCTGCTCATTCTTTTTACCATGTTCAGCATAAGGGCTAATATAATCGCCATTCCAGTCTGCCATTGCGCACCTTCGTTGTATAAATCTAACTCGACCAATCAAAGTGGCTAATTTTAGCGGGATTTACCGCCATAAGCAAAGACATATAGCCATCTAGATGTGTTGACGTCTCAAATATTGATGGGTAAAGTGTAAAGTCTATTATGATATACCCAAATAACTTAACGTGACGGGTCAGCAGCCAATACGTTCTCACCATGAGCACAGACAGATGATGTGATTGAAGTGAACCAACCTGGCCAACTGCCCAGCAACGTCAAGTAAGAAAGGGATACATTGCACTATTAATGATCAAACCTAGCCCAAGCGACTCAATGTCAGCGTCAACGCGGATGTAAAGTAAATCAGCCCGCCGCTCTCGCCGTTGCAAGGGAAATGGTTGTTAATTCAGGAAGGAAGCCATTATGACCACTCGCCAGCCAGCCACGATTGCCGTTCGTACCGGAATAGAATCGGATAGCCAATATCATGCGGTGGTACCACCAATGTACTTATCGACTAATTTTGGCTTTCCCGCTTTTGGTGAAGTTCCCACTTATGACTACACTCGCTCTGGGAATCCCAATCGTAGTTTACTAGAGCAAACCTTAGCTGATCTTGAAGGTGGTCAAGCCGCGATTGTAACCAATTGCGGCACCTCGGCGATCAACTTATGGATCTCTGCCTTTTTATCGCCTCAAGAGTGGATTATCGCTCCCCATGATTGCTACGGTGGAACCTATCGACTGCTCAATTCTCGAGCGAAAAAAGGGGATTTTAAAGTCTTATTTATTGATCAGTCCGATCCGGATGCGGTGAGTCAAGCGCTCGCACTACAGCCTAAATTGATGCTGATTGAAACCCCCTCCAATCCCTTACTTCGTGTGGTTGATATTCAAAGCCTGTGTCAGCGAGCCAAAGCCGTGAATACCTTAGTAGCGGTAGATAACACGTTCTTAACGCCGATCTATCAGCAACCCATCGCCTTAGGCGCTGATTTTGTTATCCATTCCACAACAAAATATCTCAATGGTCATTCCGATGTCATTGGTGGCGTGCTGATCAGCCGCCATGCTGAACATGGAGAAGAACTGGCTTGGTGGGGTAACTGTCTTGGCTCGACTGGCACTCCCTTTGATAGTTACATGACTTTACGTGGCAT
This sequence comes from Vibrio sp., assembly GCA_007124475.1. Lineage (GTDB taxonomy): Bacteria > Pseudomonadota > Gammaproteobacteria > Enterobacterales > Vibrionaceae > Vibrio. Next base: position 5,600 of record SLFB01000233.1, read on the forward strand.
ACGTACCCTATCCGCTCGTATGCGAGTTCACGAAGAAAGCGCACAGCAAATACTGACCTATCTGCAAACTCAATCATTAGTTGGCAACATCTATCACCCAAGCTTAACCAGTCATCCTGGGCATGAGGTTGCCAAGCAACAACAAAGTGGCTTTGGAGCCATGCTTAGCTTCGAGTTTGCGGGTAGCTTTGAGCAATTAAAACGGTTTGTGGCTGCGCTAGAGCTATTTTCGCTCGCTGAATCCCTAGGCGGTGTAGAAAGTTTAATTTGCCATCCCGCGTCAATGACTCATCGTGCCATGGGAGAAGCGGCACTGGCTGAAGCTGGCGTTGGTCAACAACTACTGCGTCTTTCTATCGGCTTAGAAGCTGCAACGGATCTGATAGCCGACCTTGAACAAGCCTTTCAGCAAGCACAGGAGCAAGATTAATGGCACAGCAGTTACATAAATTTGGTGGCAGCAGCTTAGCGAATCACGATTGCTATCGAAATGTCCTCGATATCTTGACTCAATACTCCGCCGCTGATGATTTAATTGTGGTGTCTGCCGCGGGCAAAACCACCAATCATTTACTGGATTTTATTCACTTTCTGGAACAAGATGGACGTACCGCATACCAGCACTTACAAGAGATTCGTAGCTACCAAGTGGATCTTATTCAAGGGCTACTCACCGGCGAAACAGCGGATGATTTAATCACAGCATTAACTCAAGAGTGCTCAGCGTTAGCAAAACTAACTTCACCATTAACTCATGCTCAACACGCCGACGTTCTGGCTCATGGTGAATTATGGTCAGCTCGCTTACTGGCCGCTTTGCTCAATCAACATCAATTACCAGCGATCAATCTCGATGCCCGCACATTTCTGCGCGCGGAAGCCGGCCCTCAGCCCGAAGTCGATCGAGTACGCTCAGCACCATTATTCAGCGATATTCTGGCGCAATATCCACAGCAACGGGTGGTGATTACTGGGTTTATTGCTCAAAATAGTGTTAACGATACCGTACTTCTAGGGCGAAATGGTTCAGACTACTCCGCCACTATCATTGGCGCATTAGCTAACGTTGAACGAGTCACCATTTGGAGTGATGTGGCTGGGGTATATAGTGCTGACCCACGTCTGGTTAATGAAGCCTGCTTGTTACCTTTATTGCGTTTAGATGAAGCCAACGAATTAGCGCGTTTAGCTGCCCCCGTCCTTCATAGTCGAACCTTACAACCTGTAGTCCATAGCGCGATGGAACTGCATTTACGCTCTAGCCATCAACCTGAAGCTGGGTCGACTCGGATTGAACGTATCTTGGCCTCTGGTCGGGGAGCGAAAATTATCACTTCATTAGAAGATGTGCTACTGATTGAGCTCACTTTACCCACAGGGCAAGATTTCACTCGCCAGCAACATTCTGTATTAGCTCATTTACAACGCGCCCAACTGGAGCCGTTAGCCTTTGAGATACAAGCTGATCAACATCGGCTAAGGCTGGCTTACACCCGTGAATTAGCCAATGATGTATTTCGCCATTTACAAGACTCAGCACTGGCCATCGAAAGTAAACTCCGAGAAGGCTATTCATTACTGGCCGCTGTCGGTGCTGGCGTTACTCGTAACGCCCAACATAATCACGGCTTTTACCAACAGCTGCAACAGGCTCCCGTGGAGTTTATTCATGGTGCGCCATCCGAGCTCAGTTTAGTCGCCGTGTTAAGACAAACCCGCGCAGCGGATAGAGTGGTCAGTTTACATCAACAACTCTTTCAAGCTCAGAAGCGAGTGGCTTTGGCTTTATGTGGCAAAGGCAACATTGGTAGTAGTTGGCTGAAACTCTTTAGCGAGCAACAAATGGAATTAGAAAAACGCTATGGAATGCAATTTTCCTTAGTGGCCATTATTGACAGTCAACAGTATTGGTTTGATGCCAAAGGTATCGCCGCCCATGAGGTCACGGCTCGTTATCAAGACGAAGCCCAGCATCATGATGGCCAGCGTTGGATACAGCAACTCAGCGAGTTAACGCAATTCGATGAAGTGATTGTATTGGACGTTACCGCGAGTGAAACTCTGGCCAATCAATACTTATCAATGGCGCAGCATGGTTTTCATTTGATCAGTGCTAATAAAGTGGCAGGGTCAGCCAATAGCGATGATTATCATCAAGTAAAAAATGCTTTCAGTAAAATCGGCCGCCATTGGTTGTACAACGCAACCGTCGGCGCTGGACTGCCGATCAATCATACGGTGCGAGATTTGCGCGAAAGCGGCGACGAAATCACCGCCTTGTCTGGCATTTTTTCCGGGACGCTATCATGGTTATTCCAACAGTTTGATGGCACGACTCCATTTAGTGAACTGGTTGAACTCGCTTGGCAACAGGGATTAACCGAACCGGATCCGCGCCATGATCTCGATGGCTCTGATGTGATGCGTAAATTGGTCATTCTTGCCCGAGAGGCAGGCTTAGTGATCGAACCCCAGCATGTAAAGGTTGAGTCCTTAGTGCCAGACGAACTCGCTCACTTATCGTTAGATGAATTTCTTGAGCAAAGCCATAAGTTAAATCAAGATCTAGCTGAACGTTTGGCGAAAGCGCAAAAACACCATAAAGTGCTTCGCTATGTGGCTCGATTAGAAAAAAGTGGCCAAGCCTCAGTGACCGTTGAGGCGGTGGAGCATGATCATCCATTGGCGAGTTTACGCCCGTGTGATAACGTTTTTGCTATTGAAAGTAAATGGTATCGAGATAACCCATTAGTGATCCGTGGCCCTGGAGCAGGACGAGAAGTCACCGCTGGTGCCATTCAATCGGATCTGAACCGACTCGCTAGCCTCTTGTGATCGGGCTATACCTAAACGAGCGGCAATAACAACTCGGCGAAACATAACCAGCAAGTGGTTTTATACCCAAACAACTTGGAGTTGCAGGCAGGCGGCAAGTGAGTAAGTCCCCATGAGCATAGATAAACTATGTGATTGGGGCGAGCGAACGTCGCCAACGCCCCTGCAGCTTCAAGTAGGAAGGGTATATTCACTTTGCGCAAACCATCCCTTCGTGAGCGCCCAAAACCCACCATGGCGCTCACTATTCTCCCACAGCATAGGTAAACAATGTGATTGGGGTGAACGACCTAGCCAACATCGCGGCAGCTTGAAGTAGTAAGGATATAGGTATATTGGTGAATTCTCTTCAGCATCAACATGAAAAACCTTCATACTAGTAATGTTGACATTCAATTCGATTCATTAGATTCTGTAGCCATATGGACGTCTATACGCAAATAATCAAGTTCGCGGTGTGGTGATAACCACAGGGAGAGAAGCAATGGGATATACACACGCTAGCCATATTGATGCTTTAAATCAAAGTATCGCCGAAATATCTAATATCAATGTTTCTTTTGAGTTTTTTCCGCCAAGCAACGCGAATATGGAACAAACATTGTGGAACTCAGTACATCGCTTAAAAGAACTGAAACCCAAATTTGTCTCAGTCACCTACGGAGCCAATTCCGGTGAGCGGGATAGAACCCACTCAATCATTAAATCCATTAAAGATCAAACGGGCTTGATCGCAGCCCCACACCTCACTTGCATTGATGCGAGCCGTGAACAGCTGATAAGTATCGCTGATGACTACTGGCACAATGGTATCCAAAATATTGTTGCTCTACGGGGTGATATACCACCAGGTGGTGGTCAGCCCGATATGTATGCCGCCGATCTGGTTAAGTTACTCAAATCACGCCATGACTTTGATATTTCGGTAGCAGCCTTTCCTGAAGTTCACCCGGAAGCCAAAAGCGCGCAAGCGGATCTGTTGAATTTAAAACGTAAGGTTGAAGCAGGAGCCAATCGAGCGATTACCCAATTCTTTTTCGATGTGGAAAGTTATTTACGTTTTCGCGATCGCTGTGTCGCGGCAGGTATTGAAGTAGAAATTATTCCCGGCATTCTGCCTGTGTCCAATTTTAAACAAGCCGCTCGCTTTGCCGCGCAAAATCAAGTCAAAGTACCACAATGGATGGCGAAGCAGTTCGCTGGTTTAGATGATGATCCCGTCACTAGGCAGTTGGTAGGAGCTAGTCAGGCTATTGATATGATCCGAGTACTGAGTCGAGAAGGTGTGAAAGATTTCCATTTCTATACTTTAAACCGAGCAGAAATGACCTATGCACTTTGCCATACCCTTGGCGTTCGCCCTGTACACCCGTAGTTTAATCTAGGGTCTATTGACCCTAATAACCCCCACCACACCAACTCGGTGCGGTGGGAATGGAGAGGTGTTACTCCACTTCTTCCATTTTGCCTAATAAGCTACGAATACGGTGTTGCCAAGCAGTATGCTCTTGCTCCATTTCTTGTGCTTTTTGCTCAAGCGCTTCACGGCTGGCTTTCAACTCATCAGCTTGTTGAATCAGCTGCTGCTTCTCTTCTTTTAGCTCTTCCACTTCCATTTGTAATAAGGCGATAGTATCCACCGCAGTTTGAATTTTTGCTTCGAGTTGTTCTAGTACTTCAAAAGACATGTGACTTACCTTTTCTTGATTCGTAATGTGAATGCCATTCACTATGATACTCCCATTCTACTCAGCCATGAGCAGAGAAACACTTACTATATTCGATCTGATCCACTATTTGGTCAAAAAAACAACGCAAACCCTAATAACCGAGCATTGACTTAGCTCAGTGCTTGGTTAAATCTCGCCATCATGGCAGTCATCAGTATCCATCAACCAAAAATAGCAAACGTTTACTTGGCGATTATGCTAAAATCCGCGCAAATTTTTTATCCTTTTTGATTTGTGATTGGAGTATTAATGAAACGGGATCTGGCAATAGCATTTTCTAGAGTAACCGAAGGGGCTGCACTCGCAGGCTATAAATGGCTTGGGCGAGGCGATAAAAATGCCGCTGATGGCGCTGCGGTAGAAGTAATGCGTGTACTGTTAAATAAAACTGAGATTAGCGGTGAAATCGTGATCGGTGAAGGAGAAATCGATCAAGCACCTATGCTGTATATTGGTGAGCACGTTGGCGTCGGTGGCGATAGTGTTGATATTGCCGTTGATCCGATTGAAGGGACACGCATGACAGCGATGGGGCAATCAAATGCCCTTGCTGTATTAGCCGCTGGAGAAAAAGGCAGTTTTCTGAAAGCACCAGATATGTACATGGAAAAACTGGTGGTCGGTCCCGCTGCAAAAGGAAGTATTGATTTAAACCTACCTCTGGCGGATAACCTGCATGCCATTGCGCAAGCGTTAAATAAATCCTTGCAGCAGCTGACGGTGATCACTCTAGCTAAACCTCGTCACGATGGCGTGATAAGAGAGATGCAACAAATGGGCGTGCGAGTGTTTGCTGTACCTGATGGTGATGTGGCCGCCTCTATCCTAACTTGTATGCCTGACAGTGAAGTCGATGTTATGTATTGCATTGGCGGTGCACCAGAGGGGGTTATTTCTGCAGCAGCCATACGTGCATTAGATGGTGACATGCAAGGTCGCTTATTAGCTCGCCACCAAGTGAAAGGTGACAGCGAAGATAACCGTATTTGGGGCGCGAAAGAGTTAGCCCGTTGTGAACAAATGGGCGTGCAGGCCAATCAGGTATTAACGCTCAACCAAATGGCCCGCAGCGATAATGTTATTTTCTCGGCAACGGGCATTACCAAAGGCGATCTCTTAGAAGGCATTCATCGCCAAGGGCCTATTGCTACTACCGAAACTTTGCTGATCCGCGGTCGCTGCCGAACCATTCGACGCATCAAATCCATCCATTATCTGCAACGCAAAGATGATGAGATTTTACCACTGATCCTGTAAGTCCGAGGTGACTTCTCACCGCCTTATCAGGCGATGCTTCTTACTTTATTAGCCGTTGCTCGATAGTATCGAGACTTACGCAGCTTCAGATAAGCAGAGACGACTGTCCAGCCGCCTTTAATTCCAGAATGCCTTTATCACGGATATTGAGGGCGGCGTTTAAGTCGCGGTCTATATCTGTAGTTCCGCAAGATGGGCAATCCCACTTGCGAACTGATAAGGGCATATCATCCATTTTATGACCGC
>SLFB01000067.1 GCA_007124475.1 Vibrio sp.
AAACGACTTGAAGTTGCAGGTAGGCGGCAAGTGAGCGAATCCCCATGAGCATAGGCAAACTATGTGATTGGGGTGAACGAACGTAGCCAACACCGCTGCAGCTTCAAGTAGGAAGGGTATATTCGCTCACGATGACCTTGCTATGTATTTATTGTGAATTGAAACGTTTGTTTTAACAAAGGCTGTACCTGAACCACTCTGACGACGGGTTCTGCATTTATATAACGTCTTGGATCAATGATCACAAATCCCCAAAACTGCAAAAATCGCTCAATAAATCGTGATTCGATGAGCATGCTTAACTTTCTTTCTGGCGAGAAGTAATCATCCGCCGGGAATGCCAGCAATAAATCGGGGAAAGCGGTCATCACCTCTTCAACCAGCTGATCGACACTGCTGTGGCTCTGAATGCGCCACAGCATAAACAGCCAAAAAGTGCGCAAGTCGGCATCAAACTCAAAACCGTCCAAATAGCTCCAGTTATATTTGCTGATGGCGGCTTCTAACATAGGTTTGAAAAAGGCCTGTATACCTAGCGCTTGATACTGCTTTTGCGCCTCTTTTTTCACATGGTAGCGCCCACTGCGCCGATAAATAATGCCACTCATTTCGGCGAGCACTCGGGTGTAGTGCAAGGCATTAAACTTGTCTTCGTTACTGCCGGCAAACTCACTGATACTGATATTTACAGGAAACTGAGCAACGGCAAACTCGGGCAATAACTCACTGGCCTGTTTGACTAATTTAGCCGGTAAGTTGCCTTTACTGGTGGCTTTGAATGAGCCTTCTTGTGCCATGGCCTCATCAAGAATCAGTGTTAGATAACGCATCACAGGGCTGGCAGAAAGATTTTCTGGCGTGCTGATGCTCACCCACTGTAATTCAGCAAAAGGCGCATACAGCCAATTGGCCATTTGCGTTGGCGTTACACCACAAAAATCGGGATGAGGTTGATTATTGCGATCCTGAACTTTGTGTTGCAATGCAGCATTGAGTTCATCAATACTCAAATTTGGGTTCATTGCCAGCATAGCTTCAACATCATCGAAAACTTGGGCATGTTGCTTGGAAACGCTGCTCATACAACAACGTTTAAATTTTTTACCACTGCCACAATGGCAAGGATCGTTTCGACCGAACTTCATTGTTGTCCCTTCTTATTGTTGTAGAAAAAGCGCTGCATTTTCCTGTTTGCGCTGATTCAATGTCTTAGCAATCGCAGACACGGTTGTTTTACTGATCCCTTGCTGCTGTGCCAGATACGTAAATTGGCTGATGGCTTCTGCGACTTCTTCAATGACTTGCCTTGCATCATTCCAATTCGAAAAGCCAGCACTGGTAGCAAGTTTTTGCATCACCTTAAGCGGTGGCGCTTTGCCATAACCTCCGAACGCAGTGGCGTGTTCGTTGAATGGATGTGGGCTGTAGGTAACATCGTAAAAAGGGGCAGGATCCCATTGACCGTCATCCGCTTGCAAAAACGCCCAGTTTTTACTGTGGTCGTCTTGATTAGACGACAGCAGGTTAAAAACGGCACGGCGAAATTGCAGCTGTCCAGCAGCTGGCGATTTACACAACTGACGGCTGGCTTTAATCAAATCAATGTAATCTAAACTTGGCGTTCGAAAGTCGGCATCCAGTAGCCCGCAAGCGCTGTGCATATGCAATCGACCTGCACTGCGCTTTCTGCCTAAGTCGGCCTGTTCAGTGACATAATCAAAACGCTTAAGCGCCAACCAAGCAGACGCACCGCTTGTAGGTGGTGCTTCAATGAGTTGCCATTGCGGCGGTTGACACTTAGCAACTTCTGCCATTTGTAAATAAACCGCCTCACACAAACCTTCTTCATGGCCAAGTGCGAGATTTTTAGAGGTAAACTTAACCAGCCAAGCCTTATCTCCAGGCTGAGCAAAGGTTCGACAATGCTGAGTTTCCCCAGCAGGCATATAAATTTGTGCCTTAGGCCTTGCCCCACCCGAACTACCTCCGGCGACTAATGTGGCCAACACCTGTTGAGTATGTCCATCTAACTCATCGTGGTTGTCGTCTATATAATCTGACATTGAAGCATCGAACAGCGTTTGCGCTTCTAAGCCTAACGTCGCTAAATCAATATCCGTGTTCGTCGTGGTTGAAAACTCAGACACCGGAGAAAAAGACAATGCTCCCATGCCTTTATCACCGACAAAGGCAAGTCTATCCATCGCCGTTAATTGATTAGGCAGGATGCCCTTTTGCCGGAAAATACGATCTTGTAACAACATGCCCCAGCCATCGGGCAAACAATCTCCAAATACGCCATGTACACCTTGGTGTGGCTGCTTAGGTGCGACTTGAACTTGTGTGCTCGACTGCAAGGTAAAAGGAGATAAATTGCCAAACTGCTGCAAATAGCGGTCTGCATACTGGAAAAAAACGCCTTGCCGATTCTGCGCCAAGACCCCTACAGCAACCTGCTCACCTGAGCTTAACGTACGAGTTACGGCGAGTTTTTGAATGGGTTTAAAACTCATCTTTTAGCACCTCATCAATACTCGTGGGCATAGCAGCGCGCTCTTTGTTAGGTTGCGTGAGCTGATAAAGCCTATCCAATGATTCGAGGGTCTGCCATAGCAACAGCAATTGGCGAAATGAAATTTGCCCAGTTAGCTCAAACTTCTTAATGGTGGCCGCAGGTACACAGCTGCGCTCAGCAAGTGCCGCTCGTGACAGCTTTGCCTGCTTTCGTAACTCACGTAAATAAGCCGCATAGGCTTGGCTTACATCGGTATCATCAAGTAAGGTAAAATTCATCCGCACAGACCAAGTGGATACAGTTATATCCATTATAGCGAAATTAAGCAAAAAGTGGATATTATTGTATCCATTATTAAATGGGGTGTTGAAAAAATTACTCGATAAAGCCCTTCAAAGCTGCTATGTTTTAGCTCTAACAGCAGCATAAAAACGGCACTGTTTTTCCACTGCTAACCACTAAGATTTAGTAAAAGCCATAGGCAAGTGGTGGGCAGTTTGGTGGGCAAACAGGCATTTTTGATCGGTTTCTTTTCGGTAAATTATTGAGTTTTTTAGGATCTAGTCCGCTGCTCAATGAGCAGATCCAAAACA
>SLFB01000339.1 GCA_007124475.1 Vibrio sp.
ACAAGGGCGATAAATCGCCGCGCTGCATCTTCTTGTGACTCATCCATGACAATAACCTCAGCAAGTAACACAGTATGATACAGGCGAGATAGTTCAATATAATCATTTTGACTGCGGGCCGTCTGACATAACTGAGCAAAATTGGCGTACAGCACTCCATCCGCTGCTCTAATGATAGGTAACTGACGGTGATTAATTTCGATCTCAGTGCTAAACGACTTATCAGCCCCCACTAGTTGTCCATAATATTTATCAAGATTACTTTTCGCTTGTTCATCAAGTGGATAATGGTAGATCTCAGCTTGTTGTAGGGTACGTAGACGATAGTCAATGCCACTATCCACATTTAAAATACGGCAATGCTGTTCAATTAAAGCAATAGCCGGTAAAAAACGTGCACGTTGTAATCCGTTCCAGTATAGACGCTCAGGAGGAATATTGGATGTCGCCACAAGGACCACGCCTCGAGCAAACAGGCCTTTTAACAACGTGGCTAGTATCATGGCATCAGTAATATCTGAGACAAAAAACTCATCGAAACACAGTATTTCAGCTTCTTGACTTAACGTTTCAGCGACAACTTCTAGTGGATCACTCACTTCCGCCAGTTGCTTTAATTCATCATGAACTCGATACATAAAACGATGAAAATGAACACGCATTTTTTTTTCACTGGGTAAAGCTTCGAAGAACGTATCCATCAAATAGGTTTTGCCGCGACCCACTCCCCCCCAAAGATACAAACCTTGTAGACGCACTGAAGGTTGCTTATCAACGCCAAGCCAACGCTTCCAAGCAGGTACTTTGTGTACTGGTTGGGTCATTAACTCAGTCCATTGATGATACAGTGTGTCTAGCGCATCAACCGCACGAGCTTGAGCTTCATCGGCTTGAAAATCGGCACGGGTTAAATCTTGCTGGTAACGTTGTTTTGGAGTCATGATGATTTACTGCTTCTGTAGAGGAGAACAATGCGTCTTGTCCCTTAGGTATTTTGCTTTATCACGGGACACTCTCATAGTAACATGTGATTCGAGCATGTGTAACCAGCCCGTAAAAAACATGTTAAATAACAACTATAAGGAGTCGTTATGCCTTGGATCTATGCCATTGTCGGCTTAATAATAGGTATGGTTGTCGGTATTGTGATTGCTCGCTTAACCACTGACAATTATAAAAACCAAAAAACACTACAAAAGGAGCTTGAAAGCGCTAAGTTTGCTATCGACCAACAGCGCCAAGAATTAGCGGATCACTTTGCACAAACAGCTGAAATGCTTGATAACCTTGGGAAAGATTACACCAAACTTTATCAGCACATGGCAAAGACAGCGACGGAATTACAGCCTCACCTTCCGGAGCAAGACAACCCCTTTATCAAAAAAATGGCTCAGCACAAAGAGAGCGAATCTAACCAAGAGCTGGTGGAGCAACCCCCTAAAGATTATGCCCACGGAGCAACAGGGTTATTAAAGAGCGAATCTCAAACCATTTTACACTCAGGGCAAGTAATACAAAACAAAGCTCAATAACCAATGGAGTCACTTGCTCTTAGTAAGCTTAACCATGGTATGTTGTAAATCGAAACATAAAGATGAACTTTGCAAAGGTTTTTAAGTCATAACTTTCACTCTAGCTATTGAAGTTTTTTTATCTCAGACAAATATTAACTTCGATCAGCTTCTATTTATGAGGATTGTTACGATGAAAAAACCTTTGCTTGTTTTAACAGCACTCTCTTTAAGCTTAAGCTCTATTCTTACCCCTATCCCTGCCGGCGCTGCCTTACCTAATGTCGTGGAAGGTCAAGCTATGCCAAGTCTATCGTCAATGTTAGAAAGGGTAACTCCCGCCGTGGTCAGTATTTCCGTGCAAGGAACACAGGTTGCTCGACAACGTATTCCTGAGCAATTTCGTTTTTTTTTCGGTCCTAACTTCCCTGCCGAGCAATTTCAAGAGCGACCATTTAGAGGTTTAGGTTCTGGCGTTATTATTGACGCTCACAAAGGCTTTATTGTGACCAATTATCATGTGATTAATTCAGCCGAAAAAATTCGTATCAGACTCTACGATGGTCGAGAGTTTAATGCTGAACTGGTAGGGGGAGATCAAATGTCCGACATTGCCCTACTAAGAATTCGTGATGCCAATAATCTCACCGAAATGGCGCTAGCCGATTCAGATAAATTAAGAGTGGGTGATTTTGCCGTTGCTATTGGTAATCCGTTTGGGCTTGGGCAAACCGTCACCTCAGGTATTATTTCAGCTTTAGGTCGTAGTGGTCTAAATCTAGAAAATTTTGAAAACTTTATTCAAACCGATGCGGCGATCAACAGCGGTAACTCTGGGGGAGCATTAGTTAATCTTAACGGTGAATTGATCGGTATAAACACCGCAATTTTAGGCCCAAATGGGGGTAACGTAGGAATTGGGTTTGCTATTCCGACTAACATGATGAAAAACCTAACCGATCAAATTATCGAGTTCGGTGAAGTCAAACGCGGCATGCTAGGCGTCCAAGGCGGTGAAATCACGTCAGAGTTAGCGGAAGCTCTTGGTTATAGTTCCAGCAAAGGTGCTTTTGTTAGTCAAGTTGTCGCTGATAGCCCAGCAGATAAAGCAGGGATCAAAGCCGGTGACATCATTGTTTCGCTCAATGGCCGTAATATTGAAAGCTTCTCTGAACTGAGAGCGAATATTGCGACACTTGGCCCAGGTAAAAAAGTCCGTATTGGTATTGTTCGTGACGGTAAACAGAAAACCATCAATGTCACGCTCGAAGAGCAAGTTACCTCACAAACCAAAGCAGATAACCTCCACCAAGGTTTATCGGGGGCACAATTATCTAACACTACCGCGAGCGATAGCGTGCAAGGAGTCAAAATTACTCACGTTGAATCAGGTTCCAATGCGGAAAGCCATCAATTACAAAAAGATGACATTATCATTGGCGTTAATCGTCAACGAGTAAGAAATATCGCTGAGCTTAGATCCATTGTAGAACAAACCCCTGCAATATTAGCGTTAAACATTCAGCGGGGCGATAGAACCATCTATCTTGTCATTCGTTAACCTCAGCATACTCTATTAT
>SLFB01000207.1 GCA_007124475.1 Vibrio sp.
AGCAAATAAGCTGGGGGCCAAAATTGAGGTGATCACGCCGCAGAGTACCAGTGCTAACGAGCTAAATGCAGCATCTCGAGGATCTTTTTCAAGACTGGTAGCAGTACCTAGGGCATGGGCTACGGTGCCCGTTGTTAAGCCTCTCGCGATAGGATGTGTGATGTTAAGTAGGCTGTATATTGGGTAGGCAATAATGGCCCCAAATAGACCGACTAATAAGACTAAAATGGCTGCGATAGCGGGTTCTCCCCCCAAGTTGCTGCTGACTTCCATTGCAATCGGTGTGGTAACCGATTTACCCATTAGAGCGGCGACTAAAGGTAAATCGGCTTGCATCGATAGAGCAATAGCACTGGCGGTAAGCATGGACAGGATACTTCCTACACCACAAGCAAGGAGAATAATACGCCAATTTGAGCGAATTTGTGGTAATTGCTCATAAAGGGGATAAGCGAGCGCAACAACAGCAGGCTGGAGTAAATCACTGATCCAGCGATTATCCGCGTAATATTCTTGGTAAGGTACTTCTAACCAGATCAGTAACGGAATTAAGATTGCGATACACATTAGCAATGGGTTTACTAGAGGGGAACGATATTTTTGTGCTACCCAGCGTGCGAAAAAAAACACCACGAGTGTGATCACTAACCACATTATTTCTTGCCTCTTTTTAAAAAGCGATCAAGTGCATAGCCAAGTGACACTAACACTAAGGTTGTCCCTCCGATGGCACTGGCCAGTATCGGCCAAAGGTTGGCGGTTAACATGTCAAAATGGACCATTAAACCAACGCTGATCGGCACAAATAGTAAAATCATATAGCGGATAAACAGGTGTGCACTTGGTTTTACCCAGTCGACGGGGACTAGCCCGCTCGCTAATAAGGTAAATAAAATTAATAAGCCAAAAATACTGCCGGGAATAGCCACATCCAGCCATTGTTGTAAACTGACCCCAGCCCAAAGGCATACGAAAATAAGCCCCATTGAGACAGTATACTGAGCCGCGGTTTTTATCGCGCTGGTTAAATTAGGCATGCGGTTTTTCATCCCTCCTTTTGATTCACCGATTAAGAAACAAGTTTTTCAACGTAATAATAGACCGCTTTTAAGATCGCGAGTTTTTTCTCATCATGTTGGTGTTGCTCAACGAGGCTTTCTAGATTCAACATATAGCTTGGTAGTTGAGTGGCAAAATAATCTTGGCAGTGGCTTGCCCAGCGGCGCTGCTCTGTTTCATTGAGTGTCCAAGGATAATGGCGCGCTCGATAACGGAACAGTAAAGGTGCAATGCGTTGATCATTAAATTGAATATCTAAATCAGCCAGTGATTCTGGCGCGGCAGAGCGAATAATGTCCATTGCCGCGCGATCGGCGGGAGAAAAGAAGCCATCATACAATTGGCTATCAACATCATGGCTCGGTGCAAAGTCTCGCTCACTACTGAAGACATTCACTAATTTTTCACGGAGTGTCGGCTGCTGGCGGATTTGAGCCAGGTTGGCCAAGCATTGCTCACGATCAATACCAATGCTGGCCGCATTTTCAGCCGTTAGGGTTTTTGCTGGGGCTAAAATGGGGCACTTATTTAAGTGAATCAGCTTAACGGGTACTGGCAGCTCATCTTCTGCTAAGTCATCATGCTTAGTATACAGGCGTTGTAAGAGCTGCTCGCTGGTTAACTCAAATAGCGGTTCAGGGTTTTTGGCTAAATCCACCACGATCACGGCATTTTGATTGGTGGGATGCCAGGCTACAGGCACGACCCAACTGGTATAACTGCATTCACGCCCAAGCATGCCTGAAACATGCATCAATGGGGTCATATTAACAATATCAACCAATTCAATTAGTTTACGTTTGTGGCGCATGGATAAGAAGTAATCGAACAACTTAGGTTGAGCGGCTTTAACTTTTTTCGCAAGTTCAATGGTGGCAATCACATCAGCCATCGCATCGTGAGCGTTAGTGTGTTCTATACCATTCGCCTCGGAGAGATGCTCAAGTTTAAAACTGGTAAAGCCGTCTTGATTTTCTGGCCACTCAATCCCGTCTGGACGTAATGCATGACAAGCGCGCATCACATCAAGTAAATCCCAACGTGAGTTACCTTTTTGCCAACTCCAAGCATAAGGATCAATAAAGTTGCGGTAACAGGTGTAGCGGGTTACTTCATCATCAAAGCGAATGCTGTTATAGCCCAAACTGATGGTATTTGGTGTGGCGAGTTCTGCATGGATGCGGGCAATAAATTCTGGCTCGGGCAGCCCTTCAGCCTGCGCTTTTTGTGGCGTAATACCGGTTATTAAGGCAGCTTCAGGGGAGGGTAAATAATCACTCGGTGGTTGGCAGTAAATCACCAAGGGCTCACCGATAATATTAAAATCCATATCGGTACGCACGCCGGCAAACTGGCTGGGACGATCGTTGGCAGGGCTTGTTCCCCAAGTTTCATAATCTAGGAAGAAGAATGTCGGTTGTGGATCAGCGCTGGAGTGAGTGGAGTTTTTCAAAGTAAGCCTTATCTTTCCGTCGAGTGATTAAAAGAGAGAGCCAGGCCCTCATTTATGACGTCGGTTTGGACATAACAATACAATCAAGCTGAGTCATCAACGGCGATATCCGTTTGTTACCGCTAAGTGGGAACTGGCGATGACTAAGACATGATTGAGCAGTCTTGATAGGCTAAGTATCTGATCATATCCACTGACAATGCAAGAGCAATGGCGCTTTGCACTATCAATAGGCTTGCAATTGATGTCAATCTAAGCGCTTAAGAACTAAGCGCTTTAAAAAGCCGTTAGCGGGAACATTGATTATTGCTGCATTTAGCGGTGCCGGTTAACCAAAATGAGAAACGATAACGATGTTTGGCAAAGTACAGATAAGCTTTATCGGCCATAGGTTTAATGAATCGCCAACGCAGTGGCGCATAGATCCAGCCTTTGCCGACCAATTGCCAAGCGCGATGTACGGCGTCTAAGCCAAGGATTAACTGCTGAGACTCATCCAGCGCATGCAAAATCGTGCTTGCTTGCTTGATATCAATTTGCGGGTAAGCGCTAATCTCTTCATTATAAATATCAACCATCTTAAGTGCCTGGTTTTTATCTAATCGCCTGAGCGTATCCATTTCTTTAACGCACAATGGGCAGGTAGCATCATAAAATAAAGTTAATTGAGTCATGAGTTATCCCTTGAAAACAACGGTGCAGTTTGTACGTGTTAGGCATGTTAGCGATCACTCTTGAAGCTTCAAGGATGTTGGCTACGTTCGTTCACCCCAATCACATAGTTTGCCTATGCTCATGGGGATTATGAGAGCCATCCGTGGCTCTCACTTAAGGCTGTTCAAATTTGTTCCAGACAAATTTGTCGCTCACTTGCCGGCTACCTGCAACTTCAAGTCGTTTGAGTATAAGCTCGATAATGATTAATTGCGCTGAAATTTCAAGCGATTTTTGACATCGCGGTTAGCAATAATTTGCTGTTGATGGTCGATATCAGGGTTAGCTTTAGCCAGGCGATCGTAAAGTAAGACATTAACGCTGGCGGCTAAATTCATACAGCCTACGGTCGGGACATACACTACCTCATCGGCTTGATTAATGATGCTTTGAGGGATAGAACCATCTTCGGGGCCGAAAACATACAGCGCCTGTGGCGGATGAACAAATTCAGGCAGTGGTGTTGCCCCTTCCGCTAGTTCAACACATATAATCTTGGTAGCGGATGGCAAATCGTCGGTGATCTCAGTGACTGCCATCAAGGGGATGCTACTTTGGCGGTTTTTAGTGTCGGTTTGTAGTTTCGCGGCTCTGTCATAACGCGTCCCCGTATAACGAATGGCATCCGCTTGATAGCATCCAGCAGCACGTAATACACCACCGACATTGGTTGGACTTTTTGGGTTACACAAACCAATGATCACCGATATTTCATTATTCACACAGCTTTCCTCTTAAAATTGGGGCGTGCAGTATAGCGCCAAAATCTTAGCGGATAAGCAAAAAATCCGTTCCAAGGCCAGATGTGGTTTGAGCGGCGAACAAGGTTATTGGTTAGTCATCATTGTGGACTGAATGACGTTGCTTGCCTGTAGCGATTGAGCCATTTTAGTAGTAACGATTATCATGCAAAGGGACTTCCAGCGTATTATCCCCTTGGCGAGCTGGAGTGCCAATCATCTCATCATAAGGACTTTGATGGCGTAGTACCTGTTGTTGCACTTTAAGTTTTCTGCAATGCTTTTGCATCTCAAGGATAGAGTGCGTTTTAATCAGCTGATCGTTATCATCAACAAGCCAATACTCTTGGTCATCAATAATCACAGATGCCTGATAAAGGGCCATATCCAATGAGTGAATAATCAGTTTATTGATATAGAAATATTGCTCTAGACGGCTTAGCGTTTGGCGCATAGTCCCTCCCTGGTTAGTGCTTTTTATGGCCTGATGTTGTTACGTCATGGATTCAATTATCGATCATTTTGCAACCGCAGCGAGCTAATGTTATTCAGTGCCAAGAGAGGTGTTTACTCTCATCGCTTGGGTGCTGTTTTGAATTAGATCGAAACCCAGTATTGCCATTGATTGTCGTTGCGGCTTGATCAGCGGATTGCGCCATTTGAGCCTTGAGTATAATTACCGAGGCAATCGCTTTAGCTCAGCGATGGTTTACATTATAATCGGCGCGCTTTTAACGGGGATAATATAATGATTTCAAAAAACCAACTTAAATTACTGCGCGCTTTAAGCCAAAAAAAACAGCGTAAAGCTCACGGTCTATTTTTGGTGCAAGGGGAAAAAAATGTCCTCGAACTGCTCAACAGTAACCTAAATGTTGAGCATATTTTTGCCACGGTTGAGTTTTTGGCTCAGCATCAACAAGCTTTGGCGACTTTCCCGTGTACCGCTGCCAGTTTGGATGAATTGACCAAAGCCAGCACTCTGGTGAGTAATAATGCGGCGATTGCTGTGGTGACTATTCCCCAACTTAACATCCCTAAAGCTGAAGGGTTAATGATTGCTTTAGATGGTGTTTCAGATCCCGGAAACTTAGGCACTATTATTCGAGTTGCTGATTGGTATGGCATCCAACATATTATTGCCAGCACAGATTGTGCGGACCCTTATAATCCAAAAACGATCAGCGCTACTATGGGCAGCTTTGCCCGCGTGCAAGTCAGCTTGGTCGATTTACCGAGCTATCTAGCTCAATCTTCATTGCCAATTTATGGCGCTTTTCTGGAAGGTCACTCCGTGCATAGCACTGAATTTGCGCCACAAGGGATCGTATTAATGGGCAGTGAATCACATGGGGTGCGTGAATCAGCGGCCCAATTTGTGACGGATAAAATAACCATTCCGGCGTTTGGGCAAGCAGAGTCTTTAAATGTGGCGATGGCGACAGGAATTATCTTAGATAATATCCGCCGCCAGCACGGTTAATGATTAATCATCAATATGGCTGCCATTGAAGGCCAGTGGCCGCCGTGTTGATAGCCAACCTCAGAGTCAGGCAATTTGCTAGCTACGCCAGCGGCTGGTTGAATGAGAAAGGCCATAATGAAGTGCGCCATGTATCAGTTTTGCCGCCACACAAGTAAAGAAGATCACCATTGCCATCGCAGCAGCAGGTGCGGTGCCTCCTGCTTCTTCTAAGCTCATCACAACTACTGAGGCAAGCCTTGAATGAGGCCCGTATAAAAATACTACTGCCGATACCGTGGTCATGGCGTTCACGAATAAATACAATGCAATATCTAAAATCGTTGGTAACGACAGAGGTAAAATTAGCCGCGAAAAGAGATGAGTTCGACTCGATTTTAGTGAGTCGCCCACCGCTTCAAACTCATGATCTAACTGCTTTAATGAGGTCACTGCAGTCAGGTGAGCAACGGAATAGAAATGCACCACAGTAGACAACACCATCACCATCAGACCACCATAAAAGGCGTTAAGTGGATTATTCGGATGGTTAAAAAAGAAGATATAAGCAATACCAAGTACTAGTCCAGGTACTGCCATTGGTAATAGTGCAATACATTGATAAATTCTTGCTAACCATAGGGGAGGCGATGTGCGCTCAACTAACCAAGCATTAAGAAAAATGACAGCAGTCCCAATGAGCATGGTGCAGCTTGCCATGATGAGTGAGTTTTGATAAGGCTTCCAACCATTAGAATCAAAGCGGTCAAACTGATAATTGGCCAGAGTGAGATCAAGGTTATATGGCCAGTAGGTGAATAATGAAGCGCAGCCCGCCATGACTAAAATAGTGATGATAAATAGCCCACTGGGCGCGATGCATGCGAGTCCAAAAGCGGTTTTTTGCCATGAATGTGGTGGCTGATAGGCCACGGAACGAGCACTTAAGGTGGCGACTTGTTTTTTTCTAACCCACATATCTGCTGCAAACGCTAAAAGAGCCGGTAATAGCAGTATTACCCCCACTACCGCTCCCATCTCAAATCGTTGTTGACCAATCACTTGTTTATAAATGTCGGTGGCAAGAACATTGTACTGGCCACCAATGATTTTCGGCACTCCGAAATCGGTAATCACTAAGGTGAAGACCACAAAGCTGGCACTGACTAGACCATAACGAGCTGAAGGAACGGTCACAGACCAAAATGTTCGCCATGGTGAGGATTTTAAGCTTGCAGCAGCCTCATATTGTCTCGCATCAGCATGTGAAAGAGCGGTGCAGAGGATCATTAATGCATGAGGAAAAGTCCAAAAAACGGAACCGAGTATGATACCAATCGGACCATAAATGCTGTGATCGGCTAATAAAAATTTAAATACACCTTGATTACCAAATAAATAAATCAAACTGATAGCGGGCAACAAAGAGGGAGCCAAAATAGGGATAGTCAGTAACAAACGAAACATATTACTGGCTGGCAAGCGGGTGCGAGTGAGAGCGTAAGCCGCCATAAAACTAAAAAAAATCACGATCACGGTACTTAACGATGCGACGAACACAGAGTGGTACGCCGCTGTGGTTATGCCACCCGATGAAATATAAGCATGGAAATTAGCCAGTCCGACAAATTGCCCTTGTCCATCCATTAGGCTACGGCTAAACAAAGCATACAGAGGACCCAATAGAGTAATCATTAAAAATATTACCCCAATGATCAATACGCTGGTTAGCCCAGTTCGCTCATTCATTCGCCATGCTTCGGGCCAACGCCATGTCCATTTATGCAATGTGATCTTGTTTGTAATCATGTTGTGTGTCTCTTGGCTAATTAGGCGGCAAAGCAATGAATGGCTTCGGTGGGTAAAGCAATGCCAACCTGATCACCGATCCTTAATGTTAAATTCTGAGCATGACTAAGGGTGACATCCGCTTGCAGTGGCTGTTCTATACCTTGAATCCGTAAGCTGCAGCGTAAAAATGCGCCCATAAACTCAATAGCGATAACTTCAGCCTGAATATCACCGCTATGATGGGCAACGATTGAGATATGTTCTGGACGAATGGCAATCTGCACATTATTCGCGAGCTTATGTTGGTGCTGGGCAATTAACTGTTTGACGGAATGCACTTGGTGGAGTGGAGGTTGATCTGCACTGATAAAGTTCATTTGGCCGATAAAGTCAGCGACAAAGGCGCTAGCTGGACGATTATAAATATCCTCCGGTGTCCCGACTTGTTCAATGACACCGTGATTCATCACCACAATGCGGTCAGCCATAGCTAAAGCTTCTTCTTGATCGTGGGTTACCATGATGGTGGTAACGCCAAGCTGTTGCTGCAAGCGACGAATTTCGTGACGTAAATGGGCTCTTACCTTAGCATCTAAAGCGGATAAAGGTTCATCCAGTAGCAGTAGCCCAGGCGCTGGTGCAAGTGCTCTGGCTAAAGCGACACGTTGCTGTTGACCTCCAGAAATTTGCGCTGGGAATTTTTGCGCGTGCTCGGTGAGTTCAACTAAAGCTAACAGTTCATTGACGCGTTGTTGGATCAGTGAGCGGCTTGCGCCTTGGCAACGTAAACCAAAGGCGATGTTATCGAACAAGCTCATATTCGGAAATAACGCATAAGATTGAAAGACAATACCAAAATCACGCTCTTTGACCGCGAGGTTGCTAATATTTTTGGCTCCTTGTTGTAATTCGCCGCTGGTTTGTTGCTCTAGCCCGGCAATAATGCGTAATAAGGTTGTTTTTCCGCATCCAGATGGACCGAGAAAACACACTAACTCACCAGAATTGACGGTCAGATGGATATTTTTTAGCACTTGGCTATCGCCAAACCATTTATTAATATTTCTCACGACCAGTTGAGTGCCTTGGCATCGCATGGTGTTCTCCTTAAATTGGTTGTTATCGCTGTTGACCCGCTTATATCTCACTGAGACTTCACACAAGGTGATAGGCAAGATCTTGTTTGATTTGGGGGCGGCGTGCTCACACTAGCCTCACAAAGTAGCAGCTAAAGGATGAGCCCGATCAATCGTTGTTTGCTTTATCCTTTGGCTGCCATTTCGACTATGGTTTGAGTTAGCGTTTTTCCGATTTACCGTCGTAGCGTCGTTCCCACTCACGTAAAATTCGCTCACGATTCGTGGCTGAAAATTGGAAGTCATTTTCAATCAATAACGCTTCTGCATTTTCAGGGAAGTATTTCACTGGCTTAGCGATTCCTGGCATAGCAACGATCGCATAACCTTCGTTATACATTTCCATCGCCGCTTGACTAATTGACCAATCGACTAATGTTTTAGCCGCCTCTAGATTTTTGCTGCCGGCAATAATGGCTGTGGCTTCCATATCCCAGCCCACGCCCTCAGTTGGGAAAATGAGCTCTAAAGGTGCGCCTCGTTGTTTTTCACGAGCGCCACGAAAAGCAAATGAGATCCCGATTGCTGACTCGCCAGTGGCGGCATGGACGCAAGGGCGAGATCCTGAGTGGGTGTAGGTCTTGATATTAGCGTGCAGTTTATCCATATAATTCCAACCTTCTTGTTCACCAAATAACTGCAACCAAGAAGATACATCGAGATATCCGGTACCTGATGAGGCAGGGTTAGGCATTACGATATGGCCGCGATACACAGGGTTGGTTAAATCTTGCCACGACGTTGGCATGGGTAAGTTATGTTTTTTGGCTTCTCGAGTATTGAAACAAATCGCCGCCATCCAAGCATCCATGCCAACCCAGTGAGTGGGTTGTGATGAGTCTTTAAACTTAGGTGATAACTTTTCTACTCCTTTGGGAGAGTAGGGCAATAGCATATTTTCATCTTGTAAAAGCATCAGGCTGGTGGCCGCTAATCCCCATACCACATCGGCGCGAGGATTGTTTTTTTCTGCTAACAGACGAGCGGTAATAACGCCGGTGGAGTCGCGTACCCAATTAATTTTGATCTCTGGATGTTCCGCATTAAAGCGTTCGGCATATTTACGTAAATCATCTGATTCGATAGCGGTATACACGGTCAATTCAGTGGCATTGACAAAAAGCGAAAAACTGGCGGCAACGGCAAGTATTGCCTTATTGAATCGGTGTCGTCTTGACATGGTATAGCTCCTGATGATGGATTGGTTAATAAACATTCGAGTGTTAATAATGACCAAGTTAATCAAGCTAGATGACGAAACCGTGACGCAAAGCCACTAAATGACCTAGAATATCTTATGCCTGTCCTAATGATTTCCCGTATTCGGCATGGTGCTTAGCCACTTCACGCCTTAGCCAGTCACAAAACGCCAGCACTTTAGGGCGATGATCTCCTTTTTTCCATACCATGTAGTGTCCCCCTGTGGTTGACATACTTGCCGGATGTGCCTGTACTAATTCACCACTGGCTAACGCTTCAGCCATCACAAAATTACGCGTAAGCAGAGCTATATCTGCATTTTTTATACTTTGAATCGCTAACGTGGTGGTATCGAACTCTAGGCAAGGAGCTGCCGGAATCGCTGATATTCCTTGTTGCTTAAACCAATCTATCCAGGTCTCACGATATCCTATGATCGCAGCACGCGGCCAATTTAATAGCTGCTCAGCGGAAGTGATTTCACCATAGGTTTGCAGTGCTTGTGGTCGACAGACGACCTGCCAGTATTCGTGTGTTAACCGTTCAATATGACGTCCATCCCAATCACCATAGCCGTTATAGATTTCAACATCAGCTTGGTCTAACGATGAAGACTGACTCCACGGTGAGGTATCAAGGCGAACACGAAAGCGGGGATAGTCTGCTAGGAACCGACCTAGTCGCGGCGCTAAAAAGTGTTCAGCAAAGGTATTGGAAACACGCAGAGACAGGGTGTTATTACCACGTTCGCCGAACAAATCTTCCGTTCCAATGCGTAAAGAATGGAAGGCTTGAGTTAACACAGGTTGATAGCTTTGCCCGGCATCGGTTAACCGAATTCCTTTCGCTTCGCGGATAAATAAAGCCGTTTTTAAATGATGTTCTAATAATTTTACTTGTTGGCTGACGGCGGCTTGAGTCACACTCAGTTCATCAGCGGCTTTGGTGAAGCTTCCTAAACGAGCAGAGGCTTCAAATGCTCGTAATGCATTTAATGGTGGTAGCTGGCTCATTATTCTCTCCTTACTGAGTAAAAAACATAATAAATGGTAAAGATGAATAACGGATGACGGGCATTAGGAAATATTGGGCTAAGGGTGAGTTTTACTCTCTATACAAACTCGCGCGCGATTGGCAGACTATCCGCTGGATGATTAATAAGGAACGAAGATGGAACTGGCGTTATTTGATTTAGACCACACCTTGATAGCCACGGACAGCTCAGCTCAGTGGTGGCACTACATGGCTGAAATGGGGTGGCTAAATGACCATGGTTTACATGAACAACATCAAAAAATGATGGCTGAATATGATCACGGTGAACTCGATATGCAGCAGTATTTGGCGTTAACCTTAGCCCCATTGATTGGAAAAAGTTATCAGCAGATCAATCAAATAGCAGAAGCATTTGTTCAACAACGCTTGTATCCGCAATTATATCCGCAGGCAAGGCAAGTGATTAAAGCGCATCAACAGGCGGGGCGGAAGATAGTCATCGTTTCTGCCAGCGAAGACTTTTTAGTTCGGCCTTGGCAGCAATTATTGAATATTGATGCTGCGATCGGGATCAAGATCGAAACCCAGCGCGGCATGATCACCGGCAATCCCTTAACACCACTCAGTTATCGAGAGGGCAAGGTTGCGGTGATAAAACAGTGGTTGGCGGATCAGCCATTTGAACTCACGCAGAGTTATGCCTACAGTGATTCACACAATGATATTGCGATGCTTGAATTTGCGACTTATCCGGTGGCGACGAATCCAAATTCAAGTTTGCAGCAACAGGCATTAGCGTCTAATTGGCCAATCATTAAATTTGCCGAGCCAAAGATGAGCACTTGTCGCTGATCTCGGTTTAAGTATTTGATAAATTTAAGATATCTATACCTAAACCACTTGGAGTTGCAGGTAGGCGGCAAGTGAGCGACAAATTTGTCTGGAATAAATTTGAACAGCCGTAGGCTGGCATGTGGTGAGAGCCACGGATGGCTCTCATAATCCCATCAGCATAGATAGACGATGTGATTGGGGCGAACGAAAGTAGCCAA
>SLFB01000296.1 GCA_007124475.1 Vibrio sp.
TGGGTATTATGTGTGACCTCACTCTAATTATGAAAAATGAAACAAACCCGCACATTTTTATGTGACAAAAATCACGGAATAACAGTGAAATTTATCTAGAATGGAGTTCAATTGACCAAGAAAGGATGAATTATGCATAGCCGAATTGAACAGGCGTTATCAAAAATGCCAGCAGCGCTTACCGATTATCTCACTCCAATCGTCACAGCTGATGATTTTGATGCCACACTGTCTGCTGATCAATTCACCCAGTTACTTGCTTTATCAGGATTGAAAGATGCTGATTTACGAGTAGCCTTACTGCCACTTGCTGCGGCTTATGCTTACGTACCCATCTCCGATTTTCATGTGGGAGCGATTGCCCGCGGTATCAGTGGTCGACTCTATTTTGGCGCTAATATGGAGTTTTCTGGAGCGCAGCTAGGGCAAACCATCCATGCCGAACAAGCGGCAATCAGTCATGCGTGGATGAAGGGAGAACAAGGCTTAGCAAGCATGACGGTCAATTACAGCCCTTGTGGCCATTGCCGACAGTTTATGAACGAACTCAGTACAGCAACCACATTAACCATTCAGTTACCACAGCGGGAAGAAAAATCGCTGCAAGATTACCTACCTGAATCATTTGGACCAAGAGATTTAGGGATTGAATCGGCATTAATGTCATCGATTGATCATGGCTATCATAGTGATGAACATGACTCGCTGCTGCAAACCGCCATTCAAGCCCTGAACCGTAGTCATGCTCCTTACAGCAACAATCTTAGTGGCGTTGCACTACGTACTCAATCAGGTAAAGAATATTTTGGAGCTTATGCAGAAAATGCAGCCTTCAATCCAAGCTTACCCCCTTTGCAAGTTGCACTGATCCAACTACGTATGGCCGGTGAAGCGTTTACCGATTTAACCAATGCCGCTCTCGTTGAAATAGCGCAAGGTAAAATTAGTCATTTAGCGGATACACAAGCCACTCTTGAAGTGATTAATCCAGATCTACCACTGTCTTATCTTGCTCTTTAGTGTTTACCACGGATGACTCCTCTATCGCTCTGATGAGTCATCCGTTTCCTTCTTCTATCGTTTATCTATCGTTTATCCCCCTCCCCCCCCTCTTCCTGCCTATTTATCAATCATAGCAAACGTTTTCTTTTTTATTCGATTCCAGTATCATTGCCGCTGTTTTGAATGCCTAAAAGTACATTGATAGCGTTTAAATATTGACGATTAATAAGGATTTTTTATGTTGGGAACTGCAACTCTCCATAATGCAACACGAGTGCTATTACTAGGTTCAGGGGAGCTAGGTAAAGAAATCGCCATTGAGTGTCAACGGCTCGGTTTAGAAGTGATTGCCTGTGACCGTTACCCTAATGCCCCCGCTATGCAAGTCGCACATCGTTGTCATGTGTTTGATATGCTCGACTCACAAGCACTTGCACAGGTGATAGCACAAGAGAAACCTGACTACATAGTGCCTGAAATAGAAGCCATCGCTACGACTAAATTAGTTGAATTAGAACAACAAGGTTTAACTGTTGTTCCGACAGCAAAAGCAACACAGCTAACCATGAATCGCGAAGGTATCCGTCGCCTTGCGGCTGAGCAATTATCGCTTCCTACCTCTAATTATCAATTTGTTGATAGCTATGAGCAATTTGTCATTGCTGTTGAACAAATAGGTCTACCTTGTGTATGCAAACCGGTGATGAGCTCCTCTGGCAAAGGACAAAGTGTTTTAAAAAGCCCAGAAGATATTGAATCAGCATGGGACTATGCTCAGCAAGGTGGGCGTTCAGGGGCTGGTAGAGTCATCGTTGAAGGCTTTGTGGACTTCGATTATGAGATCACTTTACTCACTGTTCGCGCTAGTGATGGTGTCCACTTTTGCGCCCCTATAGGCCATCGGCAAGAAGATGGTGATTATCGTGAATCTTGGCAGCCACAAGCGATGTCTGACAATGCGTTAAAAGCGGCAGAATATGTGGCCGAAGAGATTGTTAATGCGCTTGGGGGCTATGGATTATTTGGGGTTGAACTGTTTGTCAAAGGCGATCAAGTGATTTTTAATGAAGTCTCCCCTCGCCCACATGATACCGGTATGGTCACTATGATCTCACAAGATTTATCCGAATTTGCGCTACACGTTCGTGCGTTTATTGGTTTGCCAATCGGTAACATTACTCAATATGGACCGTCGGCTTCCGCTGCCATCCTTGGGCAAGGTGCATCAAATAACCTGCAATTTTCCGGTTTAGATGAAGCATTAACGATCCCGACTGCACAAGTGCGTTTATTTGCAAAACCTGAAATCAATGGACGACGACGTTTAGGGGTTACACTGACTCGTGGTAAAACCACCACCGAAGCCACCGATCGAGCCATCGAATGTGCTAAAGCAGTAAAAATTACGTATTAATTTGTATAGATACCCAAACAACTTGGAGTTGCAGGTAAGCGCAAGTGAGTGAAAATTTGTCTGTAACAAATTCCAACAGACGTAGGCTGACCTTTGGTGAGAGTCAAGGAATGGCTCTTATCATCCCCATGAGCATAGCAGGCTACGTGATTAGGATGAACCAATGTAGCCAACCCACCTGTAGCTTTAAGTAGGAAAGGCATAGTAAAACATTTAGCTGCATTTAAGTGCAGCTAAATGCTAATCAAGTTCGCAGCATCTTCAACTAAAACAGGTATAAATTTATATTGAGCTGCTAATCAACCATACTTCTTCAGCAAAGTAGCTTAGCCCTTCTTTTAGGCTTGCTGGATGGTGTGCATTGGCTTCATCTCGCGCCAAGCGTTGCACATTGAGCCCAGGAAATAATCGCCGAATTTCCTGTTCATTGACGCTAAATGGTGGCCCACTGAGCTCTTGTTGCGGGTAATCTAGGCTAATCAATAGCAGCCTGCCACCCGGTTTGAGTAAGTTTTTTAAGCGCTCAGCATAGGACACACGCATTGACTCAGGCAGGGCAATTAGCGCCGCTCGATCATAAATAATATCAAACGCTTGCAATGGTGCAGTAAAAATGTCCCCGGTATATAAGGTCAGTTCATCGAACTGATAACA
>SLFB01000126.1 GCA_007124475.1 Vibrio sp.
AGCTGGCCTCTTTATCTTTGGGCATTAGTCGGCTTATTGATCAGTTGGCGTTGTCGCCGCCAGTAATGAAATCAAACCACTAACGTTTGTAACAAGGTGAAACGGCACGTTCCCCCCTCTTGATGATACTAAGACTGAGGCCAACGAACGTAGCCGACACCTCTACAACTTCAAGTCAGAAAGGCATAGATTTAGGGCTGTAAAGGCTGGCGACTAAAGAGTTTATGCCCACAACGTAAGCAAGGGACGATTTCGGTCGGATGATTATATTCTATTTTATGATTACAGTGTTCGCAGATTAGATGACCAAGCCCAATTAACTCACCAGCATGATAAATACCTTGATGCTCTAAATCTTGAAAAACCTCAACCCATTCCACCTTGGTTCGGTCGGTAATATCTAGCAACCCTTGCCAGAGAGAATCAACAATCATCAAGTAAAATGGGCTAGTGGTACTTTGTTGATATTGCTCAGAAAATGCTTTCAAATCAGCCTTCACATAAGCAGAGATTAAAGCTAACTCATCTTGAGTTAAATCATTCGCTGCCGCAATCACCTGCCCCGAAGTCTCTAAAATCTTCTCCAACTCCTCGGGACTATGCTTAAGAGTTTCTACTACCTCTGCTAGTAACGCTTCATAACTGGCTTTTTGTTTTTGCATAACTCACCTCGTTCAAGTTGGATTGGCTATTGTTGTGCAGTGCTGCTTTAGGTATTCTATGCTGATCTATTAATACCTGTTCAAACCGAACTCACAATTCCAAGATAACCGGACGTCATCGATGCAAGATCAATATAACCCGCAAGATATTGAACAGAAAGTTCAACAGCACTGGGAAAACAATAACACTTTTGTAGTAAGTGAAGACCCAAATAAAGAAAAATTCTACTGTCTGTCGATGTTTCCTTATCCAAGTGGCCGTCTGCATATGGGTCACGTGCGTAATTATACCATTGGCGATGTAGTGTCCCGTTTCCAGCGCCTGCAAGGTAAAAATGTCATGCAGCCGATTGGCTGGGATGCATTTGGTCTACCGGCAGAAAATGCCGCAGTAAAAAATAACACCGCTCCAGCGCCTTGGACTTACGAAAATATTCAATACATGAAAAACCAGCTTAAATTATTAGGCTTTGGTTACGATTGGAACCGCGAGTTTGCCACCTGTCGTCCTGAATACTATCGTTGGGAACAAGAATTTTTCACTAAACTGTACCAAAAAGGCCTGGTTTACAAGAAAACCTCTTCTGTGAACTGGTGCCCAAATGATCAAACCGTACTGGCGAATGAGCAAGTAGAAGATGGCTGCTGCTGGCGTTGTGATACCCCAGTAGAGCAAAAAGAAATTCCACAATGGTTTATTAAGATCACCGCTTACGCACAAGAGTTGCTTGATGATTTAGATAACCTCGATGGTTGGCCTGACATGGTAAAAACCATGCAACGCAACTGGATTGGCCGCTCTGAAGGGGTTGAACTTAGCTTCCAAGTGAAAGAACAAGAGCAAGATCTGGAAGTCTATACCACTCGACCAGATACGCTCATGGGCGTCACTTATGTTGCCATTGCTGCCGCTCATCCACTTGCCGTTCAAGCTGCAGCCAACAACCCACAATTGGCTGCCTTCATCGAAGAATGTAAAAACACTAAAGTTGCCGAAGCAGACCTCGCAACGATGGAGAAAAAAGGCATGGCGACGGGCCTGACGGCTATCCATCCTTTAAATGGCCGTGAAGTGCCTATCTTTGTCGCTAACTTCGTACTAATGCATTACGGCACTGGTGCTGTGATGGCGGTTCCAGCCCATGACCAACGTGATTACGAATTTGCCAGCAAATACGGCTTAAATATCATCCCTGTGATTAAGCCAGAAGATGGCAGCCAGTTAGATATCAGCCAGCAAGCTTATACAGAAAAAGGCGTACTGTTTGACTCTGGTGAATTCGATGGTCTAACTTTCCAAGCCGCTTTCGATGCCATTTCAGCCAAGCTTGAAGCGCTAGGTAAAGGTAAAAAGACCGTTAACTTCCGTCTGCGTGATTGGGGCGTTTCTCGTCAACGTTACTGGGGTGCTCCAATTCCAATGGTCACCACTGAAGATGGACAAGTACATCCAGTTCCCGCAGATCAACTACCGGTAATTCTACCTGAAGATGTCACGATGGACGGCGTAACCAGCCCAATCAAGGCTGATAAAACGTGGGCAGAAACGACCTTTAATGGCCAGCCAGCACTACGTGAAACCGATACCTTTGATACCTTCATGGAGTCATCTTGGTATTATGCACGTTATTGTTCACCACAAGCGGATGATATTTTAGACCCAGCGAAAGCCAACTACTGGCTACCCGTTGATCAATACATCGGTGGTATTGAACACGCTTGTATGCACTTACTCTACTCACGTTTCTTCCATAAACTATTACGTGACGCTGGTTATGTCACTTCCGACGAGCCATTCAAACAGTTGCTTTGTCAAGGCATGGTACTGGCTGATGCTTTCTATCATAGTAACGAAAAAGGCACCAAAGAGTGGATTTCACCGACTGATGTTAAAGTTGAACGCGATGGTAAAGGTCGCATCATCTCAGCAGTAGATAATCAAGGTCGACAAGTTGAGCACTCAGGCATGATCAAAATGTCTAAGTCAAAAAATAACGGTATTGATCCACAAGAAATGGTGGATAAGTACGGTGCTGACACGGTTCGTCTATTCATGATGTTTGCCTCACCAGCTGACATGACCCTAGAGTGGCAAGAATCTGGTGTTGAAGGCGCAAACCGTTTCCTAAAACGAGTATGGAAACTGGTCGCAGAACATACGGCTAAAGGCGCTGCTGTAGCGGTACAAACTGATACATTAAATGCGGATCAAAAAGCACTACGTCGTGATGTGCATAAAACCATTGCTAAGGTGACAGACGATATTGCTCGTCGTCAAACCTTTAACACCGCCATCGCCGCCATCATGGAGCTGATGAATAAACTGACTAAAGCACCGCAAGAGTCAGCGCAAGATCGAGCTATCTTAGATGAAGCGGTAAAAGCGATAACCTTGATGCTATACCCAATCGCACCACACATCTGTTTTGAAATGTGGCAAGCACTAGGCGAGGTGGATATTGACCAAGCAACGTGGCCAACCTACGACGAAACGGCATTAGTTGAAGATGAAAAACTTATCGTCTTACAAGTCAACGGCAAGCTACGCGGTAAACTCACCGTTGCCGCTGATGCGACTAAAGAGCAAGTTGAAGCACTCGGCCTACAAGATGAAAACGTACAGAAATTTACTGATGGTTTCACTATCCGTAAAATTATCTACGTGCCAGGTAAACTGCTTAATATTGTTGCGAACTAATCTCGCTACTTACGGTCTGTATACCCAAACCTCTTGACTTGCTACTCAGTGAAACGCGAGGTGAAGCCCCAATCGCATAGCCAAACTAGGCGATTGGGGTCAACCAACCTCCCCCACTGCAGCTTCAAGTGGGATGGGTATAACCCCGTTTATTTATCTCAGTTTATTTTTACGAGTAAACTGAGATAAATTAATTCAATAATGAGAACTCCATGCGTTGTATATTGCCTGTAAACTCCCCGTTTTTTGTTATCTGTTTACTGCTTGCGGCTACCCTGCTTAGCGGATGTGGCTTTCACCTACGTGGCGACTATGATATCCCTGAAGAGTTAAGTGTGATGTCGTTAACGAGTAACGACCAATACAGTCCTTTCACTCGTATGGTACGTGGTCAGCTGCGAATGAACGAGATCCAAATTGTCGCCCCAGCCAGTCATATACCTAACCTACATTTAAATGGAGAAAGTATCAGTGAACGCACGCTATCCCTGTATCAAAATACCCGTGCGGCAGAAAAAGAGCTGACTTTCACGACCTCTTACCGCGTCACGATACCGGATGTTGGTAGTAAGACGTTATCTACCAGCGTCACTCGCAGTTATCTCGACAACCCACTTACCGCATTAGCAAAATCGGCAGAGCGTGAGTTGATTGTCGATGAAATGCGTAAATTAGCAGCCAGCCAAATTATACGTCAAATGGCACGCCTGAAAGCCAGCTTTGCAGACAACGAAGTGATAAACGAGTCACTGTCAGATAACGACAATGCGCTCGATAACTCAGACTCGATTGATATGTTATAAGGTACTGCATGAAACTTTATGCCGAAAAGCTTGATGATGCTCTTAGCAAAGCCCTTGCCCAAGTTTATTTAATACTTGGCAACGAACCTTTACTGATTCAAGAATCAAGGCAAGCTATCCAGCGTCAAGCTTATCAACAAGGCTTTACCGAAAAGCATAGCTTCAAAGCAGATAATAGCCTTAATTGGAGTGATGTTTATGATTGCTGCCAAACGCTAAGCTTATTCTCACAACAACAGCTGATTGAAATTGAAGTCCCTGAAAATGGCTTTAATGCTAGTTTAGGTAAAACCTTAGTTGAATTAATCCAGACTCTCAGCTCTGACACCTTATTGGTCGTGGTCGGTGAACGCTTAGCCAAAGCGCAAGAAAATACCGCATGGTTCAAAGCGTTGAGTGACAAAGCTTGTATCGTCAACTGTCTAACACCTGAATTATCTCGACTGCCGCAATTTGTCACCCGTCGTTGTAAAACATTGGGTCTCAAGCCAGATAATGAAAGCATCCAACGACTTGCCCAATGGCACGAAGGTAACTTACTGGCATTGGTACAAAATTTAGAAAAACTTGTGCTTTTGTATCCAGACCGCCAAATTACGTTACTACGCTTAGAAGAAGCGTTAAGTCGTCATAATCACTTTTCTGTCTTTCATTGGATTGATGCCTTACTGGCTGGTAAAGCTAATCGAGCGCAACGTATCTTACGTCAGTTAGCGTCGGAAGATACGGAGGTGATCATTTTAATTCGTACCGCGCAAAAAGAACTGCTGCAACTGTTAGCCATGCGCCAAGACATCACCAGCGAACCATTAGGCTCAGTATTTAATCGTTATCGTATTTGGCAAACCAAACGCCCTCTATATTCAGCCATATTGCAACGTTTATCATTACCAGAGTTACGCCATTTGTTAAAACTCCTGACTCAATGCGAGCGGTTAGCAAAAACTCAGTATGAGCAACCCGTTTGGCCGCTTTTACAACAATTCAGCATGCAATGCTGTGTGGCGTCAACAAAGCTCGCTCTACCGCAATAAAAAGCATGTTATACTAGCTCGCTTTTTTAACACCATGATATTCATAGATTAAAATTCAAAGCTATCACACAGTGAGGAATCACCATTGCAACCGCAACAATTGACTAACTTTCTTATCGATAAAGCTGACGACATGAAAGCATTGGACATCATTACGCTTGATGTACAAGATAAATCCAGCATCACAGATTGCATGATTATTTGTACTGGCACATCTAAGCGTCACGTAATATCGATTGCTGATCATGTCGCTAGCGAAGCGAAAAAATCGGGGCTTGAGCCGCTAGGATTAGACGGCGAAAATGAAGGTGAATGGGTCGTGTTGGATATGGGTTCGACCATGCTTCACGTGATGCAAGAAGAGCATCGTGCTTTATATCAATTAGAGAAACTTTGGGGCTAAGTGTGAAAATTCAGCTAATTGCTGTCGGGACAAAAATGCCCAAATGGGTAGAGGAAGGCTTTCAGGAATATCGCCGCAGATTTCCTCATGATATGCCACTCGAACTTATCGAAATCACAGCTGGGAAACGTGGCAAAAACGCTGATATTGCAAGAATTTTGCAAAAAGAAGGCGAAGCGATGCTAGCCGCGGTACCCAAAGGTAACCGCATAGTCACATTAGATATTCCAGGTAAAGCTTGGAACACCGAGCAATTGGCCGAACAGCTAGAAAGCTGGAAGTTGGATGCCCGTGATGTCTCGATTCTTATTGGTGGCCCTGAAGGGCTGGCACCAAGTTGCAAAGCCGCTGCCGAGCAAAGCTGGTCGTTATCACCTTTAACATTACCGCATCCATTAGTGAGAGTGGTTATGGCTGAAAGTCTCTATCGGGCATGGAGTATCACAGCGAATCACCCTTATCATCGAGAATAAGCAATGATGCTGCGTAAGCGAAGCTTAATTAGAGATTATCAAGCAGAAGCTCGGCTATTTCGTAGTCGAGCTATCTTGGCGTTTATGGCCATAGTGGTCGCAATCGGCGTCTTAGTAACCAATCTGTATCATATACAAGTTAAACAGTATCAAGACTACAAAACACGCTCAAATGATAATCGTATTAAAATTGTCCCTATCGCACCTAACCGTGGGCTAATTTATGATCGTAATGGCATGTTATTAGCCGAAAACCGCCCTGTTTTTAGCTTAGAGGTTATTCCTGAGCAAGTCCGGGATATGGATGACACCCTAACTCGTTTGCAAGCGCTTTTAGCCATCCCCGATGAACGCATCGAGGCTTTTGAACGCGCTCGACGTCAAACTCGACGCTTTAATGCGGTACCTTTACTTACCCAACTCAGTCATCAAGACGTTGCAACATTCTCCGTGCATCAGCACCTTTTTCCAGGCGTGTCCGTTAATGCCAATTTAAAACGTTATTATCCTTATGGTGAAGTCCTCACTCATGTTATCGGTTATGTTTCGCGCATTAACGACCGCGATGTCGAACGCTTAAGACAAGAAGGGAAAATGGCTAATTACCAAGCCACCCATGACATAGGTAAATTAGGAATTGAACGCTATTACGAAGATATTTTACATGGTAAAGCGGGTTATCAAGAGGTAGAAGTGAACAGCCGAGGGCGGGTTATTCGTACCCTAAAATACGTCCCTCCCACACCAGGGCAAGACATTGTTCTCAATTTAGACATTAACTTACAGCTATATATTCATCAGTTAATGGATGGCCGCCGAGGCTCAGCGATTGTATTAGATCCTAAAGATAATGGCATACTCGCCATGGTTTCAAGTCCAACCTATGATCCAAATGCTTTCGTGCATGGCATTTCAAACCGTGACTACAATCAATTACTCAATGATATCAACCGCCCTCTAGTTAATCGTTCCACTATGGGAATCTATCCTCCAGGTTCTACGATTAAGCAGTTCATTGCAGTGGCAGCTTTGCATGATAAAATTATCACACCAAGTACCACACGTAATGACCATGGCTCGTGGCGTATCCCCAATTCGGACACTCGCCCTTTTCGTGACTGGTTACGCTGGGGACATGGTCGAGTTGACATCGTTAAATCCATTGAAGAATCCGTGGATACCTTTTTTTATCAAATTGCTTACGATATGGGTATTGACAACCTTTCACAGTGGATGATGCGCTTTGGTTTTGGCGAAAGAACGGGCATTGATATTTTCGAGGAAACCCGAGCCAATATGCCCACCCGTGAATGGAAAATGGCTCGTCATAGAACACCTTGGTTCAAAGGCGATACCATTCCAGTTGGCATCGGGCAAGGCTATTGGACTGCAACACCAATGCAACTTGCCAAAGCAACTTCAGTCGTTGTTAACCGAGGCAAAGTGATTGCTCCTCATTTGCTGCGCTCAACCATAGAAAATGGTCAGCCCTTTTCTACTCAAAAACAAACTGAATATGAAGTTTTCCCATCGATTGATGAAATAGAAGATGAATATTGGGATATCGCTATTCGAGGCATGTATTTAGTTAACCATGGCGCACGAGGTACCGCGCGCCGCGCTTTCCAAGGACTAAAATACCGCAGTGCTGGTAAATCTGGGACCTCGCAAGTTTTTGGTCTGGCCGAAGGACAGGAGTATGACGCTGATGAACTGGCAGAGCATCTCCGTAACCACGCTTTATTTGTCGGCTTTGCGCCTCTTAATGATCCTGAAATTGTTGTCAGTCTAGTGTTAGAAAATGCCGGTGGTGGGTCAAGCACCGCGGCCCCTGTGGTAAGGCGAATATTTGATCATGTTATTTTGAATCAGTCAGAGGATACGCGTTAATGAAGATGGATCCTGCATCCGGACAAAACCGTGCGCTATTTGAACGCTTCCATATTGATTTACCATTATTACTCGCCCTCTTGTTAGTTATGGGCTTTGGTTTAGTGGTGATGTATAGCGCCAGTGGACAAAGTATTGCCATGATGGAGCGCCAAGCGGTACGTATGGTTATGGCCTTAGCCATCATGGTTGGCTTGGCCCAGCTCTCTCCTCGACGTTATGAGCAGTTCGCCCCACTATTGTTTTTCTGTGGCGTTATACTGCTACTTGGTGTGTTATTTTTTGGTGAATCATCAAAAGGCGCGCAACGCTGGCTGAATTTAGGATTTATCCGCTTTCAACCATCCGAATTACTTAAATTGGCCGTGCCATTAATGGTGGCACGATACATTGGTCAACGACCGCTCCCTGCTGACTTACCAACCTTAGTGGCAGCATTGGTTATGGTATTTGTTCCAACGATTTTGATCGCCAAACAACCTGATTTAGGCACATCCATATTAATTGCCGCTTCCGGTATTTTTGTGATTTTTTTAGCCGGTATTAGTTGGAAAATCATTGCCGCAGCGGTCATTAGCGTCAGTGCTTTCATTCCAGTGATGTGGTTTTTCGTGATGAGAGAGTATCAAAAAGTTCGCGTGCGCACCTTATTTGATCCAGAGTCCGACCCACTTGGTGCAGGCTACCATATTATCCAAAGTAAAATCGCCATTGGCTCAGGCGGTTTATCAGGTAAAGGCTGGCTGCAAGGCACTCAATCAAACTTGGAATTTCTACCTGAGCGACACACGGATTTTATTTTTGCCGTTATTGCCGAAGAATGGGGACTGATTGGTGTATTAGCCTTATTGAGTGTCTATTTGTTTATTATCGGTCGTGGACTTTACTTAGCTAGCCATGCCCAGACAGCCTTTGGTCGCATGATGGCAGGAAGCATTGTGTTGAGTTTCTTTGTCTATGTTTTTGTTAATATCGGCATGGTTAGTGGTCTCTTACCCGTTGTGGGAGTCCCCTTGCCACTGATCAGTTATGGCGGCACTTCCATGGTGACTCTTATGGCAGGATTTGGCATATTGATGTCTATTCATACTCACCGTAAAGCATTTTCTAAGGCGAATTAATCCACATGAATTCGATTTACCGTATATGTATCAGCGTACTCACACTTGGCTTGTTACTAACTGGGTGTGGTGGTAAGCCTGACGGACGCTATTCACTCTTTGACGATGTAGCGCCAATCATGCCTATTTCGGTCGAGCACATTGAAGATGCTTACCCTAGATATGAACCCTACAGCCTAGGGGGGAATCGTGATTACACTCTGCGCGGTCAACATTATCAAATCATTCGCGATCCAAGAAACTTTGTCGAGCAAGGTCAAGCATCCTGGTACGGTAAGAAATTTCACGGCCATCTGACCTCCAACGGTGAAACTTATGATATGTACTCCATGACTGCAGCACATAAAACCTTGCCATTACCCAGCTACGTCAAAGTGACCAATTTAGACAATGGCCGCCAAGCCATAGTGAGAGTCAACGATCGTGGTCCTTTTCATGAAGGTCGAATTATTGATTTGAGCTACGCCGCGGCTTATAAGCTAGATGTTATTCGTACTGGCACGGCTAATATCGAGCTCGAGGTTATTACCGTTGAACGCCCGACAAACCGCCCTTTGCAAGCTCCCCTTGCACAATATGTTATCCAAGTCGTCACCTCAACTCACCAGTATAGAGTCGAGCAATTAGCCACTCAACTCAGCGAACAATTAACCGCGCCAAGCTTTGTGCAAACCAGCGCTCAACAACATAGGTTATTTATCGGGCCATTTACTGACTATAATTTGACGCAAAGCATGCTGGAACAAGTAAAATCCCTCGGTTATGAAACCGCTTTTGTCAGAAAACATCACGCAAAGCCGTAACGTTTTTGTGAAATCAAGCTTATCTTGGCTTGGTATATGGCCACACGATTTGGAGTACTAAGCGGTGAGTGAATCCCCCTAATCATAGACAGACTCTATGATTAGGAGGAACGAACGTAGCCAACACCCCTGCAGCTTCAAGAAGGAAGGGGATAGACACCATTAAAAAGGGTCGCCAAGATTCAAGCTTTGATCAACAACACCCATTACTGTCACGCGTTTCACTCACTAACTCGTAGTATACAATGATGAAAAAACACGCTTATTCTTCTATTTTTGCGACCTCTTTGGCGCTTTCTGGTTTTTATTCTGCAGCAACTGTCGCGACCCCAATCGTTATCCCGGAAGCCCCGCAAATAGCGGCTAAAGGTTATGTAATAATGGACTACCACTCAGGTAAGATCCTCGCCGAAAAAGAAATGAATACTAAGCTATCTCCTGCAAGCCTAACCAAAATGATGACCAGCTATGTCATTGGGCAAGAAATAAGCCGTGGTAATATCTCCCTCGATGATCAAGTTGTGGTCAGTCAAAAGGCATGGGCAAAAAACTACCCAGACTCATCAAAAATGTTCATTGAAGTAGGAACTTCCGTTTCCGTCCGTGACCTCAATAAAGGCATTGTTATTCAATCTGGCAACGACGCAAGTGTCGCTATGGCTGAACATATTGCTGGCTCAGAGGATGCCTTTGTTGATCTCATGAATGCCTGGGCCAGTTCTCTCAATATGAGCAATACTCACTTTGCTAATGTGCATGGCTTAGAACACCCGAATCTCTATTCAACACCCTATGATATGGCTTTACTCAGTCAAGCATTAATCCGGGATGTACCGGATGAATACGCATTATATGCCGAGAAACAGTTTACCTATAACGGGATAACTCAATATAACCGCAATAGCTTATTGTGGGACAACAGTATGAATGTTGATGGCATAAAAACGGGTCACACCTCCAATGCGGGCTACAGCTTAGTCAGCTCCGCCACTGAAGGTGACATGCGGTTAATTGCCGTGGTTATGGGCACCAAAGATACCAATGCTCGTAAAGTTGAAAGTAAAAAACTACTCAGCTATGGCTTTCGCTTTTTTGAAACTGTTGCGCCACACAAAGCAGGAGAAACATTGGTCAATGAAGCCATCTGGATGGGAGATAAACCAACGGTAGCTCTTGGAATAAAACAAGACACCTATGTCACCCTTCCGCGCGGCCAAACCAAAGATCTCACTGCCAGCTTTGTGATTGAAAAAGAACTTAAAGCGCCGATTAACAAAGGGGATATCGTGGGTACCCTGTATTATCAAGTTCAAGGTAATGAAGTGGCGCAATACCCATTAATGGCACTAGAAACTGTGCAACAAGGGAGTCTATTCAGCCGTCTATGGGATTATCTCGTACTGCTGTTCAAAAGCTGGTTTTAACCCAACCCAACCAAACAACTTGGCGTTGCAGGTAGGCTGCAAACGGAAAGCAAATTGACTAACTTGAGATATCTTTTAATTGACGTTACTATCCGCAACTGCTTAAGCAAATCTTGGAGCTTTAACTGACTATGATGACCATTAACTCTGATGCAAAATTAAAAGATCTTTTGGAGTTTCCATGCTCTTTTACT
>SLFB01000017.1 GCA_007124475.1 Vibrio sp.
AGGGTTCAAGATTACTTGCTTAATCCCACATAAAAAGCCAATCCGCTCAGACCAATAACCACCTAGACCTACGCCACAGATCAGAGGGTTAGGATCATCGGAAGACTCTAGTGCACGATGCACTTCTTTTAATAAATGTTGCATATCGTGTTTCGGATGCAAAGTACTATAACTAATGAAGCGCACATCCTGATCGATAAATTGTAATTGCATTATTTTTTCGTGGTTACCTGGGCTGGTTGAGTCAAAGCCATGTAAATAAATAATCATTGTATTCCCCCGCTAGCTGAAGTGGATAATC
The DNA here is from genome assembly GCA_007124475.1 of Vibrio sp. Lineage (GTDB taxonomy): Bacteria > Pseudomonadota > Gammaproteobacteria > Enterobacterales > Vibrionaceae > Vibrio. Next base: position 302 of record SLFB01000017.1, read on the forward strand.
TACCACGAAAAGTAAGGGCTATAATGTTAGCCGAAGCAGAAAATGTATCTTCTGTTATCCATTCTATATCCTCAGACTTAACCATGCTGGCTGAGAATAAATAAATCCAATTCACATAAATAGGCATGTGATTGAGGTCAAAAAACTGCTGAAAAAATCAGCTCGAAAGATAAACAGACCCTCACCAAACCACTTAAAGTTGCAGGTAGGCGGCAAGTAAGTTCATCCCTATGAGCATAGATAGAGTATGTAATTGGGGTGGACGAGCGTAGCCAACACTGCAGCTTTAAGTAGGAAGGTGATAGTACTGTATATTTAATTATCAGGGCGAATAGCCGTTAGAGCCAGCTCTAACGTTGCCGCCTGCTGAAGATAGTCTTCATTTCCCCACAAATGAAAGGCCAACAAATACCATAACATCGCCATCATTTGCGTCCTTGGTTGCCAAGCCTCCACGGCACAAAGCCATTCACTGACCGCTTCAATCTGCCTAAGCTGACAATAATACTCGACACACTCAACAGCTGAAGCACCGCTATTTTGGATCGTTAATGCAAGATCAAAACGAGGATCAGCTAAAGCAGCGTATTCCCAATCAATAACTCGAAAACCTGTATCACTTAAAATAATGTTGTAGCCACCTAAATCACAGTGACACAAGGCTACCGCTAATGGTTGAAGCTCTGGGACTAAACGCCATCGTTGATATTGCGCCTCTCGCTGAGGAGTACGCAAGGCTAAGGGAAGTTGCTGCCAATAATGATCAACCCGCGCGGTATAATCGAATTGACTCAGTGGATATGAAGTGACATTGAGTTGATGGATCAGAGCCAATAATTCAATCAAGTTGTGATACGTTAAGTGATGCCACTGGGTTTCACCCTTAATCCATTCGACCAATAAACCATGATCATTCACCGCGATCACTTGCGGTGCTAAACCACTAGGTTGAATAGCGCGCAGAATTTGCGCTTCTTGATAACGAGAAATCGCAAAGGCCTCACTGACCGGGCTGTGTGGCCGCCAAACATAACGTGTTTGATCACCGGCATGAATCAACCAGCAGCGATTGGTTAAGCCACCGAGTAAAGACTCCGCAAATTTGGGTTCACAGCCGGAAAAGTGAGTCAATGAGGCTAAAGTAGGATCTAAGCGACAAGCATCAGTCCAAGAAAATCTAGCCATGACTCACCTCATTGATATTTACCAACCGAATAAACTTCTCGATTGCTGTTTACGTATTTCCGTTTCATCCGCCCACTCAATTAATCCGGTGCGAAGATCCATCAAACGCATGGTCATTTTATAGTACACATCTCGATCGTTACCGGCACTTTTCACTATGCTGGATAAATTACCATAGAGCATATATTGCGCACCGACCATCTGACCAAACTGAATAGCCGAGCGCTGATCCACTAACTCGTCCGTATTTTGGAAATTCAACTGTCGACGTACCGACTCAACACGATCCATATCAACAAAACGGAATTTACCTGAGTTGAGCATCTTAGTGCTGATGGAATCAGTGATCGATTCGGTATCAATGTGTTCGCTGGTTTTATTTTTGATACGCTCAACGAACACAATCGGGCGAGAATCACGTGTGATGGCTGCTACTGAACCGGACATCAACATACTATCAACCATGTCGGCGGCAATTTTTTGCAGATCAGTCGAACCAAAATCTACAGTGAGTGTCTCCACCGATTGAGCATCACCATAGCTCACACGGTTAGCACACCCTCCCATCAACATCGCAACACCTAACAATGCAATAACGCTTACTCTCATAATTTTTCCTTCAATAGACTTACACGATTAATTAGTTAACTCACGTATTTGTAACCGAAATTGAGTTCCTTGTGGATTGATTGAAACTTCTGACAAGGTACGTTGCTCACCGCCACGTAAAGTGAACGTTTGCCATGGGCTAGGTTGATTGTTGACTTCAAGCCCATGATCGTCGTACCAATAAAAACGATACTGCAAATGCTGATCACCGCGATAGCGACTTAACACTTGTACCACCGCTCGGCTATGATCATGAGTTTGTACCGTCGTTATTTTCTCAATATAGATTTTGCCAGCCAGAACATTATCTGCAATTAAAATCCGCTGACTCATACCATCAACTCGTAAACCAGCTGTATTGTCTGCACAAGCGGTTAATCCAAAGATAAGCATAAAACCAATGATGATAGCTTTCATTCTAACCTTCCTAGGGTCTGTTGACCTTTCGTGATTAAATTTTGTTCGAGTAAAACACGGTTAACCGAACTATTCGGGCAGCGTTTGTGGCTTCTTTCTACGACGTTATCGGCTTCTCAAGTAGCATAACTACATTTTAACGCCTCTGTCTGGTATGAAAAACCCACAAACTGCTGCAAAATCAGTTCGAAAGGTCAACAGCCCCTAATGATTGATGCCAGTGGCTGACTTGACCACCTTGACGAGAGAGCCATACCAACAACGTCTCTCCATTTGAAACCTTAAATTGATAGTGTAGACCATCTACCACCAAGGTCTGTTCACCAGGTTTAACCTGAAGAGTTGTAGCATAAACGCTGGCCGGCAGCGTTAGCCAGCTGCGAGTATCCGGCTGCTCAGTCAAGGTATTAAATACATTCAGTAAGACTCCACCGAGTCCCTCATTAGAGGTTGCTTCCTTACGCAGTTGATCTTTAGCGATGACTCGCAATGCTTGGCGAATCACCATATTTGGCATTCGTTCTTTGAGATCGTGCCGAGCCATCAAATTAACATCTGCCAGCAAATGATTGACCACCGTCTGCTGATTCAGTACCACCGGAAGAAAGTCGCGGCTCGGTGTCGATGGATAGTAGGGTAACGCCAACGAATACAACACAGAGCGTCCGCTACGATCAGTGATGGGTAAGGTTAAACTCCAGCTCTGACGACTATCAACCACATCACGCTCTTCAATCATAATCACTCGAGCTTGATGCGCTTCTAACGGCGTTAACTCTCCATAGCGTTGAGTTAGCTGAGCTAAATGATCACGCATGCCGAGTCGTTTTGCCACTCTCATTGTGCCCTCAATAACGGCTAAATTTTCAGGTGCAACGGCTAACGCACGCCGATAATCGACATAAGCACTATTAAGTTCATCAGCCGCTTCATACAGCAGAGCGGAGACAAATAATAAATAACCATTTTGTACCGCTTGTAACGTTTCACCCGCATCAGGGTATTGAGCTAATACACTACCTAAATTCGGAGTTACGCCGCTATTAGTAAGCTGCTGCTGAGCACGTTCCAATTGACGTTGACGAGTGCGACGAGCTTGCTCTTGTACCTGATTAGCACGACGCATTTCTACCAACGCACTTTCTAACTGCTGATCTTGAAAATAGTTAAGGCCTAGGTACAAATGCAGAAAACCCAATTCATAATCAGCGGGTGTATATTCTTGCAGATTATCATTAACCGCCAAGGCCGCAGTACTTGTAGCAGAAGCACTCAAGGAAATCATCGCTTGCTGTTGCTGGGTTCTGACCGCGCCATCAGCCACAGATAATGCCGCTCGACTTTGGGCAAATTGCTGCTGCAAAAAATACACTCTACCTTTCTCAAAGTTATCGAGAATATCCCCGGCAACATAACTCGGCAACGCTTGCTGAGCTTGCTGGTAATTACCCTGCTTGAGGCTTTGATGTAAACGAGCATTTTGAGCGCTATAGTGACTAAATAAATTCCCAGCCGTGAGACTGGCGCATGCCGTCAAAACCAAACTGAGCACAAATACGACTATGTGGCGTTGCTCAAACTTCACTCGTTTACCTCGACAATCCAACGATTAACTCATTAATAAAGGGCCTAAAGGGCGACCACCCACAAGATGCATATGGATATGATAAACTTCTTGTCCGCCGTGCGCATTGCAATTAACAATTAAGCGGTAACCTTTTTCGGCAATTCCTTCTTGTTGCGCAATTTTTTTCGCCACCGTAAACAGTCGACCTAATGCGACTTCATCCTCATCAGTCACATCATTAACGGTTGGAATTAAACGATTAGGAATGATCAAAATATGACTTGGAGCGCGTGGGTTAATATCTCGAAACGCGGTCACTAATTCATCTTGATAAAGGATATCCGCTGGTATTTCATGTCGAATAATTTTACTAAATAACGTTTCTTCTGCCATGGGAAAATTTCCTTCTGTTAGTTATATCGCTTGGTGACCCTAGGCCAATAGAATGCAAGTAGGTCGAGTATGCGACAAGCGTCAATAAAGCTCAATATAAAACACAACCTCAATAATATACCCAAACAACTTGGAGTTGCAGGTAGGCGGCAAGTGAGTAAACCCCATGAGCATAGATAGACTATCTGATTGGGGTGAACGAACCTAACCAACGCCCTGCCTCTTCAAGTAGGAAGGATATAACATGACATTAAAAGGGATGATTATAAACGCTCATGACAATGTCGATCTACAGGTAGAAATGCCTATCTTATCTTAAGTGAGTTTGGCTACATTGTTCATTTTGCCGCTCGGATCATGAAATGTGTAAGCACTTAATTATACAATACTGAGTGTTTTGTTACTTTTATGATTTTGATTAAATGCCCCCGTTGGCGTGCAATGATTGCGCAATTGATTGAGTTCATTAACGGTTGCTTGATTCCGTTGCAACCAACCATTAGCGCTCACTCAAAATAGCCGTTCGCGTATAACCAATGCCAAATAGCCAGCATTTAATCCATATCAGTTTTTTTGTTCATGGAGAGAGATATGCACGGATCTGTTATTCGTCAGATGTATGCAGGGTTTGTACTGATCATTGTTATGTTCGCAATCACTATTTCGATCACAATCAATGGCATGCGGTCAATACATCAAAACTTCGAGGGGGTAACCAGCTCAGTGTTGCCCTTAGTTAGCTTATCTAACCAAACCAGTGTCCAGTTGTTGTCGGCAGATAAATCATTTAAAGATTTTCTAACCACCCAAGACAGTACGATCATGGAAACTCGACGTGATGAGTTTCGTAAAGCACAACAAAGCTTTCAAAGCGTCCTTGAGCAACTGGCCGCGGCCAGCAGGGCATATCCTTCATTAAACGATCAAATTTATGCATTAAGGCAGTTAGAAACGCGATATTTTAATGAAGCTTATGACGCCATGGATAATTATCAGGCCATGTTTTCCGCTCAAGAAACCGTGCAGCAATCAACCCGCCAGTTTCAACGCTTACATTCATCCCTTAGTGTTGGCATGAGAGAACTCGTAGACCAACAAACCAGTGTCTCGATAAAAATGATGGCTAATGGTTATTTTATGCGCCTACGGAGTGCGGAGTTAATTACCTCGGATGCCCTCGCCAGCTCAGATCCTGAGTTCGTTGAAACATCATTAGCCAGAAACCGTAAAGCCGTTTCACAGCTTAATGATGCTTTTCGTGGCCTTGCTGCTCAGCTTCCTGAGTTAAATCGTAGCTTTGCAGAATCGATGCAGCAGTTCTCTCGTGATGTGGGACATAAAGGAGGTGTGCTTGATCAACATAACGAATACCTTCAAGCCCGCAATGCACTGTATGAAAATATTGCTAACTTAGCCAAGGATGTGGATAACGCGATTGTTATTCTTGACACCTTCAATCAAACGGCTAACCAAGATTTAAATTCAGCGTTGAATGATGCTGGAGCCATCTATAATTCTGGCGTTTTAAGAGCCTTGGCTATCGGCTTAATGGTCGCACTGATTGCTGCTGCTATCGGCTACCATATCGCGCATAGTGTACGACAACCATTACGTTCCATGCTAACAACTTTAGAAAGTTTAACCAAAGGGGATATGACTCGACGGATAACCATCCACAAGAAGAATGAATTTGCCCGTGTCAGCTCTCATATCAATTCATTAGCAGATAACTTGCATGATATTCTTAAGCAATTGAATACTGCCTCCGATAACCTTACTAACACCGCAAATACTAACCAGTCGACCTCGTTACATGCACAACAAAAACTTGACGCACAGCGAGGGCAAACAGCCAGTGTCGCTACAGCAATGACAGAGATGGCTCATTCGGTTCAAGAGGTCGCCAATAATGCTAAACAGTCATTACAAATGGTTCAGCAAGTCGAAGAAGCGTCACAATCGGGCCGTAAGGTGATGAACGATAATATTACCACAATTAATCAACTTGAAGCTCGACTCACTGACTCGGTAAATGCGGTGAGTGAATTGCATAGAATGAGCAGTCAAATTGGCACCATCCTGGATGTTATCCGCAATATTGCTGAACAAACCAATCTGCTCGCTCTCAATGCCGCGATTGAAGCGGCTCGCGCAGGTGAGCAAGGACGAGGTTTTGCTGTTGTCGCCGACGAAGTCCGTGTTTTAGCTCAGAAAACGACTCACTCAACATCTGAGATTGAAACCATGATTAGCAATCTACAATCAAGCTCTCACACTGCAAGTAAAGTGATTGAAAGTTGTATGACAGACATGACTCAGTCGGTTGACAAAGCATCCTCAGCCAATAGCACCATGGAAGAAATTCAAGCTTTAATCATCAATATCAGCCAAATGAGCACGCATATTTCACAGGCCGCTGTAGAGCAACACGAGACGACTAATGCCATTGCGCGTAGTATCGAAGATATCACGCATATCGCCGATGAAAGCTATCAAGCTATGAGTGAAATTGCTAAAACCAGCTCAAACTTAAGTCATTTAGCAGAGCAACAAGGTCAACTGGTACATCGTTTTACCTTATAAAATATCGCTAGCTCTGGAGCCTGTTATCTCGCTGAGCAGGACGGCAATCAGCGGCCGTTCTGCTCAACACTGGCTAACGCCATGACTGAACGAGCGAAATTGCTAAGCCAGCCCCATCTAAAAATACCTGACTACCCAACCAATTGACCGTATTATTGACCTCTTCACAAAGTAAAACATCTTTAAAACGACTTTTATTGGTTTAACTGGTTGTTTTTCTTGTTGTCAGCCGCTATATCAGCATAAAGGCTTGCAGCTAACCGTCTCTTTCCCCTATTTTGCAAGCTAAACATGAGGATAATCTATGGCCGTTCATGTTGGCATTATTGACCAAGACCCTGTGCGTCTCATTACCCCCCTGCTCGACCAGCGTACCGTTAGCCGCCATATTGTATTGATTGGTGATTTGTCCCAATACCCTACTTTTCAGCGCTTATCTACAGTATTACAACAAAGACAAATTAGCAGTGAGTTTTTTGAGATCCCATCAGGTGCCGATGTGAGTGCGATTAAAGCCGCAGTCCATCAATTAGCATGTCAATTAGTCAGCCGTAATGAAGAAGTAAAATTAAACGCCAGCTGTGGGTTACGTCATCGTTTATTGACCGTTTATGAAGTGTTTCGTACTCATCACTGGCCGATCTTTGTCGTCGAGCCCAATAGTGATCGCTTGTGTTGGCTGTACCCCGATAATACAAAAGATACTCAAGTTGAAGATCACATTACCATCGCGGATTATTTAACCATCTTTGGCGCTCGAGGCGAATTTGCTGACCACACCTTACCCCCTCAGTTTGATCAAAAATTACATACCCTAGGACAGCGTTGGGCCAGCCACGCTCTTGAGCTTGGTCCCGGTCTAGCAACCTTAAATTATTTAGCGACGACCTGTCGTAAAGAACAATGCTTAGATGTTCAATTAACAGAAAAACAGCAAGGCTATCGCGAACTGAAACTTCTGATTGACGACTTAGTAGAAATGGGAATCGCCAGTTATCAACACGGAATACTGACTTTTATTAACGAAGATGCTCGCCGTTTTGCTAATGGTGAATGGCTAGAGACCCTTGTACATCAGACCATCAAGCAGATCCAAATGCGCTTACCCACCATTCAAGATTGCTCCCTCAATGTTCAAGTCTATCGCCAGCTAGGAGATCGTGAAGTACGTAACGAGCTGGACGTTGCTACCGTAGTAAATAATAAACTGCATATCATTGAATGCAAAACCAAAGGGATGAAAGAGGATGGTGATGATACATTGTATAAATTAGAATCACTGCGCGATCTACTGGGTGGTTTGCAAGCCCGAGCTATGCTCGTCAGTTTTCGCCCCTTGCGACACAATGATATCACCCGTGCGGAAGATTTAGGATTAGCTTTGATTGGGCCAGATGAGCTAAAAGATTTACGCCATCATTTGCAAAACTGTCTTAAGGAAGCGGGGGGAGAAGAATTGCGGCCTGATTGAAATCAATAACTGCGAGCTCGGTCATCAATGTGCTGAGTAAAGGGCAATATATTGTTCAGAAAGTGGTTGGGGTATAAACTGAACCCAGACAGTGTCTGAGTTCAGTTTATTCATCAAGCAAAACAACGATTAATGATCGTCTTCAGTAAAATTAGACGGCAAGGTATTTTTCATGCTGTTCCATATCTGCGCACTAGCATGACCATAATGACGAATCACCGCTGGCAATTGGTTCACTTCACCGCTTTCAAACACCTCTAGGAGCTCACGATAAAAAGTAAGTGCTAACTGTCTTGCTTGCGTATTTGAAAAGTAATAACTACCCACTCGATCATATAGCTTTTTGACCCCATTAAAGATCAAACCATAAATTTGGTTTCCTGAGTGAAATGCGAGGCGCTGAAACAACATGTAATCATAAAAATTAAATGTTTGTGCTATTAAAAGTTCTTGCCGCTGATTCGCATCAAGGTTGGCATCTTCCTTAACATGCTGCTTAATTTTATCGCTGTATGGTGATGTGGCGATGAAATCGTCCCAACTTGGAGAAGCTAGCAACAATTCACAACATTCAATCACATTGGTAATGGTTTTAATTGCACTTTCTTTATTCGCTTTAAAAGCATAACGCATAAAAATCGGACTAATATTCGTCCGAGCTGCTAATAAATCTTCCACAATGCTGGTGGCATTTTCTGCATCTAAAGTCATTAAAGTATCAAGAATATGCAAACCGGAAGTTTCCATAAACTGATTCACCTTTGTTGGCTTACCATGTTGAATGGTTAACCAACCATCACGAGCCAAACGCTGTAAAACTTCACGTAAAGTAGTTCGAGTAACACCGATTAGTTCAGATAACTCACGCTCAGCGGGTAAAATAGAGCCTGGCGCAAAACGGCCATTCCAAATGCTCTCTATGATGTATTTTTCTGCAAACCCGGCAGGGCTTTTTGCCTTAATAACCATGAACAACGGTTCCAATAACTGTATTTTTCGTTAAATATTAGTCATCATACCACCAGTTATCAGTTAGCGGAAATAAAGCCAATGAGCACCACCATGATGGCTCACAATCTAAAAACGAAGCCCTTGCATAGAAATATTCATTCTTTAGAAACTTTTCCGAACAATCGTCTTCTAACCAGTTGAGCCAAGTAGAGATTCACTTTTCTAGCCAAACAAGCTGGACTTGTAGGCAGAAAAGGGATGCTGATACTAGGTCACTAATCACTTTCCATGCAGAGCATTATCTTCAATCAGGATTTAATGTCGCTTGAAAGAATGAAATTGGTTATGATCCGTTGATTAAATTATACGTGAATGACTTGAAGTTACAGGTTGGCGGCAAGTAAGTAACATGCTTTTGTACAACAAAATTGAACAGATGTTGGTTGATCTTAGGTAAAGATTAATTAAGGGTGACTGCTATCATCCCGATAAACATCAACCAACAGACGGACATACGTCAGCAATACTATCGCTGCTTTAACGAGCAAGTGGATAGATTTCGATAAAATACTCAGACTCTATTATTCTTTTTATGCAAGGACTGTCCTGTGAATGTTTTTTTCCAATTACAACGCTTTTCCCACTCTCGTCTTTCCTGGGCATTGTTGCTCGGTATTGTGATTTTTTTTGAAATTTGTGCCCTTTATTTTCAACACGTTATGTTATTGGCTCCGTGTGTCATGTGCATTTATGAACGAATTGCCATGCTCGGCATTGTGGGAGCAGCGATGGTTGGATTGATCAATCCAGGTAATCCCATACTACGCTGGCTTGGATTTATCACTTGGGGCTTCAGCGCTTATAAAGGGTTAAGCTTGTCATTACAGCATGTCGATTATCAACTGAACCCCTCCCCCTTTAATACCTGTGATTTGTTTGTCACGTTACCTAGCTGGGCACCGCTGAATCAATGGATGCCTTGGATGTTTGAAGCATATGGTGATTGCAGCGAAATCTCTTGGCAATTTTTAAGCTTATCAATGCCACAGTGGTTAGTGGTGATTTTTGCCGCTAATTTGCTAGCGCTGACAATGATGGTTGCGGTGCAATTTATAAAGCAAAAATAAACATTGCCCACCAATTAGGTGGGCAATCAACAAACAAGCTTACTGATTATTACTTAAAAGAAATATTTCAAGCGTACTCGTACACCCATATCTTGATCATTGTGTTGGTTATCTACTTTAGAAAAATATGAACCAAGGAAAATAGAGAAGTCTTGTACATCTAATACATTAGCAATTTCATAAGAGGCATAAGTGGTATTCATCTTCTCTTTACTGCCCGTATCGGCTTGTGAATAGATATGGCCTAAACCAAAGCGCTGATACTGAATCACTGCGCCAATGGAAGTCTCTTCTTTGGTACCAGTTACATCAAAATCGCGGTAGGCGTAACTCAAATCAAGGCTAAAGTCTTGTACTGAGTAGTTAACCGTCGCGCCGTAACCAATGAAATTATTATTTTCATCATTTTTATCTGAAGTTAAGTTCGCCTCTAGACCCGCAGCAAAACGTAAACTATCGGTAGCTTGAAAAGCGATTACAGGACGAATAAAAATAGCATTTTTATCGGCTTTCTCGGCTTTGTCGGCTTTATCTTCTTGTTGCTTAAATAGTGTACCTAACTCAAAATAAAGCTTATCGAATGACTGACTATAGCTGACTTGCCCATAGTCGCCTCGACCGCGGGCAGCATTCGCTCGATAGGGTTCTTCGGTTGCAAAATCAAGCATGGTATCTTGACCGGCTGGGAATAAATTAAACCCTTCAAAACGACCAACTTTTAACTGCCAATCTGCATCTCGACCAATTGCAAACCAAGCATCATCTAAATTGACATCACCGCTGGAAGTCAGTAATGGCTGAGCTTGTACTTTTAGATAATGATCATTGGCGACTTGGCGCTCTGCGCTAAT
>SLFB01000183.1 GCA_007124475.1 Vibrio sp.
CAATAATGTCATCCACAACATGACGGGATAAAATGAGATCGCTTCACCAAAATTGGGCGCAATAATAAATCCTTCAATATAAAGCACAAAAATAATGCTCAAAAATAAGGCCAGCTTTTTCACTAAATTGGCGCGCATATGATCAGATGAACGAGCTGATAGATTAAACGCCGCCAAAGCCAAATAAACTTGACTAACCCAAGGAATTAACCATGCTGAAATTTGACCAGTAAAACTATCCATTGGTACCAATTGACCCAACATAGGTAAATGTGAGTGATACAATGTGTCATAAAAGTCACTCTCTTTAGGGAAAAAGTCTACGTACCAATAGTTTAAATAGCCCGTATAATGTTCGAAGATGGCCATAAAAATAACCAGACCCCGTAAAAAATCTAGGCCAACCAATCGGGTTCGCTGGCTATCGCTTGTGATTGAACTCATGGAATAAAACTCATACTAAATACTCATTGAGCGGCACTATATTCGCTCACATTTTGTGACACAATTCATGTTTTGTATGGTTATGTATGTGGTGGTTACATAAGCTTTAGTTATGTACTACATTATTTGCTGCTGAGTACTTGATATTGCAAGTCAATGGTCAATGGTCAATGGTCAATGGTCAATCAATGCGTCTAGCCAATACTCTGCAGCTTCAAGTAGGAAGGGTATAGTTTGGCTAAATTTAACCACATTTAACTGATGATCCACTTATGAAAATTGTATTAATTGAAGACGATATAAAGCTGGCTGAACTGCTGACCAGCTACCTAGAAAATAATGAATTTGATGTTCACGTCGCTCATGATGGCTTACAAGCAAGTGCGCTAGTCTTTCAAGTGCAACCCGACTTAGTGATCCTCGATTTAATGCTACCTGGTTTAGATGGTTTATCTATTTGCCGCGACATTCGCAACGATTATCAAGGTAAAATCATATTTTTAACCGCCAGTGATGATGATATTGACCACGTTGCGGCGCTAGAATTAGGCGCTGATGACTTTGTTAATAAACCGATTAAACCTCGTGTACTACTCGCCAGAATCCGCATGTTGTTACGCAGACCTATAGTGATTGATAGCACCCATCAAGACAGTGAGACACTGCTTCATTTTGGGCAATTGATGATTAACCACAAACTACGTCAATGCTCACTAGCCGGCGAAGATATTGTACTAACAGATAGTGAATTCGACCTATTATGGCTACTCGCCACCCATGCTGAACAAGTGCTTTCAAGGGAATTTTTGGTCAAAGAAACCCGTGGAATTGAATACGATGGTCTGGATAGAACCATAGATAATAAGGTCGCCATTTTGCGGCGTAAACTTGGCGATAGCTCTTCAGTGCCAAAACGCATTTTAACCTTACGTGGTAAAGGTTATTTATTTGTCCCTGAAAGTTGGTCATAAAGGCAGACTATGAAACGTCTTTATTTAGAGCTTTATCTCGCTCTGGTTGGTATTTTTATGTTTACCTTAGTGAGCTATGTCACCATTAATGATTGGTTATCCCCTGATCTAGATTTAGTGGCTCGTAGCCAGCAAATTCAAAGTAGCCTTGAGCTTTTGGAGTTTGTTGCTGAGCAGCATGGGGTTGACGTTGCCAAGCAAAAACTCAAAGCCATTGCTGAAGCCAATTGGTTAATCATTGAGGCCTTGCCGGAGAATTCCTCTTTATTGACCGCACAAGTAAAAGAACAACTCAATAATCGTGGTGTGGTTTCTACCGATTATGAGGGTTCTATTTTTACCTTTTCTCCTACCGAGACCATCTATCACCTATATCGCGATCCAGAGGCTGAAATATGGCTCGCTTTAGATATCGAAGATTGGGTGATTTTTCTGGTTTTAATGGGCTGCTTTGCCGTATACAGCATGTTGATGATGAAATTATTTATGTGGCGATTTAAGCACTTAGAGCAAGTCACCCAAGCATTAGCTAAAGGTGATTTGAGCATTAGGGCCAAAGAGACAGGTTCCATGAGATTGGGCACCTTAAATCGCAGCTTTAATGCCATGGCGGATAAAATCTCTCAACTCATAGAAAGCCATAAAATGCTCACTAACGCAATTGCCCATGAAGTTCGAACTCCCTTGTTTCGTATTCAATGTCAGCTAGACATGCTCCAAGAAATGCCCCAACGACAAGATAAATATATTGCCGGCATAGAAGAAGATATCAATGAATTAGAGGAAATGATTAACGAGCTACTTAGCCTTGGCAAAATGGAAACGACGCCATTAACTTTTATCACCCTCGATTTAGCTCAATGGTTACCAGTGCAAATTGAGAAATGGCGAATTGAATCCCCTGTTCATATTAACTTGGCAGTACCACATCAATGGCCGCTACCTATGGTCGACCGTAATTTATTCAACCGAGCGCTTTCTAATGTGGTGCGTAATGCTTGCCGCTACGCGCAGCAGCAAGTCAGATTGAGCATTGATGTTAATAATACTGATTGGCAAATAATTATCGAAGACGATGGTCCTGGGATCCCAGAAGCACATTGGCCATACCTGTTTAATCCGTTTTACCGCGTTGGATCGGCAAGAGACAAGACCAGCGGCGGGTTTGGCTTAGGGTTAGCCATCGCTGAACAAATCGCCCGTCAGCACTATGGCAGTCTTGGCGTCTCATCTAGCTCGGCATTAGGGGGCGCTTGCTTTATCTTTACTTTCCCCTTAGATGTAAGTCACATTCGCTACCGTTGATGACTAGGGTCTGTTTATCTTTCGCGGTTAAATTCTGTTCGAGATAAACAGACACTAGCAATGTGATCGCCAGTAATGGCTTTGCATTGCCTACAGCTGTGACTTGCCGTCTCCTGCCACGCCAAGCGGCTTGGGGTTCATCGAAAAAAAAGCCACCCGATTAAAGGTGGCTAAAGACTATACCCAAATAACTTGGAGTTGCAGGTAGGCGGCAAGTGAGTGACAAATTTGTCTGGAACAAATTTGAACAGCCGTAGGCTGGCCTTTGGTGAGAGCCACGGATGGCTCTCATAATCCCCATGAGCATAGA
>SLFB01000062.1 GCA_007124475.1 Vibrio sp.
AGTTGCAGGCAGGCGGCAAGTGAGTAAGTCACCATGGGCATAGATAAACTATGTGATTGGGGCGAGCGAACGTCGCCAACATCCCAGCGCCTTCAACCAAGATCATTGGCGAGCCAAATACTCTAGCACATCCGTTTGAGTCACTATCCCTTTATATTTCTGGCCATCCGTTAGCACCCATGGAAATGGCGTAGACTCACTGACCAATTGTGCCGCGGCTGCGAGCTTTGTATCCGCGGTTAATTGTGTAAATTTCACCGTCATTATTTGATTCACCGGCCGTCGCCAAATAGCCGCTTCACGTAAGCTTTCCAGATCTGTGCCCATCGTTGGCGTTAAATGCAGATGCAGCGTTTCTCTCTGTACGATACCTACGCATTCACCTTGATTGATAACCGGTAAAGCGTCGGTGTTGATCATTTTAAAGTATTTATCAACCAGAGAAAGAGGATCGCTTGGATCCAGATGTGGTTTGCCTCTAAACAGGTGTAACAAAGTTAAGTGATTGGCTGATGATGGGGATTGAATCTTAAGATCTGTTATACGAGAATGGTATTGATTCGCTTGTGATAAGCTCGTTAAGGGTAAAGGCTTAGCGAAAAAATAACCTTGCATATAATCAACGCCTAATGAGGTTAAAACCTCTAACTCCTGTTTAGATTCCACTCCTTCTGCAACGACTTTTATACCTAAATTATGACATAAATTTACCAACATCATCACAATATGATACTTATTACTATTTGGTTGAATATCCGTTACAAAAGTGCGATCAATTTTTAAATAATCAAAAATGCATTCACTTAAATAGCTAAAAGACGAATAACCCGTACCAAAATCATCAATCGCTATCTTGACACCCTTTTCTCGTAGCAAATCTAATTGGGGAGCTTGTTTTGACTGGCTGTCAAAATAAGCATTCTCGGTTAATTCAATCGTGATCAATTCAGGGCTATCAGTATAACGATCAATAATAGCCAACGTATTAGTTAATATTTGCTTGACAGATAGATTACTATTAAATGAACGATTGATCGTTAAGCCAATATCATGCCCAAACCATTGTTTAATTTGTGTATGTTGCTGTAAAGATAGTAAGGCAACCGTTTTATCTAATTCATTAATCAAATTAAGGTCTTCAGCAATATTGATCATTTCCTGTGTGGTAAAGTCATAATTATGCACGGGTTTAAAACGACATAAAGCTTCAAACTTCACAATTTTCCATGTCTTGGTTTCAATAATCGGTTGATAATAAACCTCCAGATCTTTATCTATAATCGCCTGATTAACGACATCTTCCAATTGTTTCCGACGTTGAGCTTGTTGATGCATTGCACTGTGATAAAAACTGATACAGCGTGAGCCTTGAACATGCTGTTCAAGCATCGCTTGCATAGCATGTGCAACTAATCTATTTGGGGTTTTAGCATCTAATCCAAGAACAGAGACACCGATACGACCATTGGTAACCGCCTGATGAATCGTCGTGTCACTTTTTAAACTTTGCATCAATTCTTTAATCGCCAATTGAATATGATGAAAGTCCGTATTACTTGATACTATAGGACAAGTTAAACAAATAGCATAAATACCCTTGCCTAAGTAACCCGTCAGTTTAACGTGTGGATTGTTAGTAAAAAAACTCGATAACATCAACATATGTGAATACGTCTGTTGATCTTTAAATTGCGGCTGTAAAGCCAATACTATCAAGGTGAGCGGCATTTTTTGCTCCGAATAGTAAAGATTCAATAACTCTTTGAAACGACTTTCAATTGGTAATTGCGTTAATAAATCAATGCTACCAAGGGACTTATCAGCCACGAGACCTAATTGGTTCTCAAGATTTAATGTCATCCCTAAGAAAAATATTCGCCCATCTGATAATTTTAGCTTTTGAATCGTTAATTCTTGTGGCGCCACTTTACCAGAAGCTCGACGATTAAGGATCGAACCACTCCAAAAGCCATGGTGATGAATATCATGCCACATTGACTCAAAGAACTGTTTGGAGTGCTTATTGGCATTAAACACATTAGCTTTTTTACCCAGTAATTGATGTTGTTGATAACCAGAGTGTTGTTCAAAATATCGATTGCAAGCTAATACCCTGGTTTGATCATCAGTAATAATATAGCCATGATGGTGATTATCGAAAATCCCTTCAAATAAATGGGCAATCTCCCGTAACGAGTCTAATTGAATTAATGGTCGAATAAACCCTTGTAATAAAGTAGAAGATTGACGTTGAATAAATAACTCAACATAGGTAAGGGGTTGATTTGCGACGACTAGACTACAATTTAAATACTGGCTAATACCCGTTTGGGAAACATATTTTATACAACGTTTTAATTCAGCAACTTTATCGACCGTCATGTAACGCGTAAATAATGGTAAATGATTCATTTCAGCCAGCTTGTTAACATCAAACCAGTGATTTTTATCATCTGATTCAATCGTTAATTGCAATGTCTTGATATCTAACGTCCACTCGATCGCACGATAACCGATATCGCTCGCTGATGAGTTCTCATGTTGCTGGTCCATATCCGTTTGCATTTACACTCTCCCTGAGCGATCAACCATGCTTATCATAACGTTACGCAACTTATCTGTGCCAATTGGTGATGATCAGAGTCAATTATCAACGCCCTCATCTAGTTCACAACCACAAGATACCTAAATCACTTGGAGTTGCAGGTCATTGGCAAGTAAGTTCATCCCCATGAGTCTAGGTAGCCTGAGGTGAACAAATGTAATTAGTACCCCTTCAGCTTCAAGTCGGAGGGGTTAACACTGTACCTAACTCTATGATTTAATGCATTGAAGCTAAGCACATATCTTAGTTTTTTATTGCTGTAAACAAAGATAAGCGATGTGATTCGAGTAAAGAGATACGCTCACACCGCTGCAACTTCAAATAGAAAGGGTATAGCTACTACTGATACAAGTCGTTATAATGCGCGGCTCATCTAACAGAGGTCAAAATATGCACAGCGATATCACCCCTATCCATCACTA
>SLFB01000177.1 GCA_007124475.1 Vibrio sp.
CCCAATACCCCAGTGACCGATAAACAAGCCTGCTTAATCTGCGCCAGTTCTTCATCCGGTAATTTACGATCAAGTAAAGTTTGAATGGCTTGATAAGCCATCGTTATTGCGCTGTACAAGATATACAGACCAATACCAATAGCAAAAATAGCGTCCGCTTGTTTAAAACCAAACCAACTTAAACCAAGCGCTAAAATGATCGCCCCGTTCATATATAAGTCAGTTTGATAATGTAACGAATCTGCGGCAATGGCTTGACTGTTGGTTTTTTTGACCACGTAACGCTGAAATGACACCAGACCAAATGTCACAATCAAAGCAAATAAGCTGACATAAATCCCATATTCTGGTGACTGCAGTTCATGGGGGCGGAAAAAGCGTTCAACTCCGTTTAACAGTAAAAAACACGCGGATCCTGAAATAAACATGGCTTGCGCCAAGGCAGCCAAAGATTCAGCTTTACCATGACCAAAGGTATGTTCTCGATCTGCCGGTTGTAAGGCATAGCGCACCACAATCAAGTTCACAACGGAAGCAGCAATATCCAGCAACGAATCTACTACTGAAGCAAGCAAACTGACCGAGCCCGTTACCCACCACGCGGCAATTTTTACCAACAATAAACCACTGGCGACAATAGTGGCTGTCCATGCGGCCAATGTGACCAAACGAGCGTACTCTTTTTTCATACTTTCAACCGTCACTCAAGCAGGCGATGAGTTATTATAAAATAGGTTATATCCCAGCCACTTGGCGTTACAGGGAGGCGGCAAAGGGCAGTTAATCATCATACAACACAAGGCATTACATTAACCACCCTACACCAGCATGACTATTGCATCAAGCAAGTAGCGTACGCTCGTCTGTCACCATTGTTAAGCTTGATTTTTCACTTCGGTTGTTTGCTGATGTCGGCGAGGTTTGTTATGTTGACGCTGCTTTTGCATACAAGCTTGTTGTAAACCCTGCAATTTAGCTTTCTGCTCATTGGTCAAAATACTCATCATTTGCTGACGTTTTTCCATTCGATCCAGTCGATTCGCCGCCTGCTTATCCACCGTACGAGTCACTAACTCCCTAGCAGCCGCATGGTCAAAGTGATCAGCGAGGACTAATTTTTGCTCTTGCTCTCGTAACGCGCGCATTTCATCACGAGATCCCTGCTGCCATTGATCTTTTCTGGCTTGCTGCTGTTGTTGACGCAAAACTTGTAACTGATTTTGCTGCTCTGCACTTAAATCCAATTGACTGATCAATCCTCGGCCATGCTCTATACCACAGCGGCCATGTTCATTGTGCTTGGCTTTTTTGCCATAAGCCATTGCGCTGGCACTGCCCAACATTATCGCTAACGTCACTGTAGTGACGAGTATTTTTTGAGTGACTTTCATGATTATTTCCTCTCTGAGTAGTTATATTGCCAAACAACTTGGAGTTGCAGGTAGCCCCCTGCAGCTTCAAGTCGGAAGGGTATAGCCACTGACTTATCAAGACGTAAATAAGTCAGTAGAACGATAAGCTAACCTTACTCGTCACCAAGTAAAGTGGTGTGTAGGTAGAGTAAATGATCGTAAATAGTCATCAATGATCAAGGATTCGTGTGCTTTTCACAGTAAACTATTAACATCGATAATTTGGCTATTCCCAACACCTTGCAGTAATGGTTAGTCTGCCCACACCGCAGCACGCTTAAGCAGCAGGGAATGCAGCAGGGAATATAGCTTTCACGAGGCGCTCATGGCACATATTCTTCTTATTGATGATGACACTGAACTCACTAACCTACTCAAAGAAGTCCTAAGCTACGAGGGATTTGAAGTTTCTGAAGCCAATGACGGCCAATCTGGGTTAGCGGCGGTTGATGAGCATGTCGATTTGATCTTGCTTGATGTCATGATGCCAAGACTCAACGGCATGGAAACCTTAAAGGCACTTCGTGAACGCTGGGCGACCCCGGTATTAATGCTGACCGCGAAAGGAGAAGAAATCGATCGCGTGGTTGGTCTAGAGCTAGGGGCCGATGACTATTTGCCTAAACCTTTTAGTGATCGCGAGCTATTAGCTCGCATTCGTGCCATTTTACGTCGCACGCAACATCAGCCTCTGCATAAAGCATCGGATATGATTGAGTGCCTTGATATTCAAGTTTACCCTGGTAAACAAGAAGCCTATTGCCAAGGGCAACTACTTGATCTCACCACCACCGAGCTGACCCTACTCAGCCATTTTCTACAGCATCCGGGAGAAACGCTCACTAAAGAGACACTCAGCCTTGATGTACTCGGTAAACGTCTGGCTGCCTTTGACCGGGCGATTGATATGCATGTATCGAATTTACGCAAAAAATTACCTCCGCGTAGCGATGGTAAACCACGCATCAAAACCTTACGTGGACGGGGCTATCTCATGGTTGCGGAGCTATAATGTTGTTGCCCAAGTTTAATAATTTATATGGTCGTATCTTTGCCATTTTCTGGTTAACCATGTTGCTAGTATTGATTGCAGTACTGACTTTGCCTCACCTTGACCCGCGTCAATCACGGGATATGAGTTCCGAAAGCTTAGCTCGCATGCATAACCATCGACAAGCGTTAGAACAACGTTTCGCAGAGCAAGAAGACCTGACGCAAGTCATCGCCACATTAGAAGCCAATAATCGTCATCATTCACGGGTGCGATTATTTGTCAGCGATCAAGAGGGTAATATTCTCAACCTGCAACGACATGAAAACTTTCAGTTCAAAGCACTAAAAAACTTCACCACGGGTATTGAATCGGTTGAGAAGCCACAACAACGCTTATATGGTCGCTACATGATTGCCGGCCCAGTATCCATCCGGCTGGCACAACAAGATCTGTTACTTTATATCGGCATGCGCTGGGATCAACCCCCTCCTTTTTTACTGCGTTTGTTTGATAAACCCCTACATTTGCTGTTAGCCGTAATGCTGGTCAGCACCCCCTTGCTGCTTTGGTTAGCATGGGCGCTTAGCAAACCAGCGCAAAGATTAGCATTGGCGGCGCAACGAGTGGCACGGGGTGAGTTTGTCGTCGAACCTAATCTAGAAAAAGGCCCAATTGAATTTCGTCAAGCTGGACGTAGCTTTAATCAAATGGTTCAAGCGCTCAATCAGATTATTTCCGGCCAACAACGCTTACTGTCAGACATCTCACATGAGTTGCGCTCACCACTCACTCGACTAAGAATGGCCAATGCGCTTGCCACTCGCAAGCAAGGTCAAAGTCAGGAGTTAGAACGAATTGATACCGAAGCTCAGCGCTTAGAGAGAATGATCAACGAGCTTCTTGAGCTCTCTCGTATGCAAACCAATAGCCATTTGAGCCATGAAGCTCAGCCTATGTCTAGTCTCTGGGAAGCGCTACTCGATGATGCTCAATTTGAAGCAGAGCAAAACCAGAAAACGCTACAACTTGAGCCGATCCCCGAACAGGTAATCTCAGGCAACCCTCAGCTATTAATGAGCGCGTTAGAAAATATCATCCGCAATGCCATTCACTATGCAGATCAGCGTATTGAAGTTCGTTTTCATTTATCTAAACAGCAAATTACCGTGACGGTTGAAGATGATGGTCCCGGCGTAGAACAACATGAGTTAGCGGATATTTTCCGACCTTTTTACCGCGTATCCACTGCTCGCGAGCGAGATAGTGGTGGTTCAGGGCTAGGGTTAGCGATCACAGAAAGTGCCATTCGCCAACACAATGGTCAGATTAATGCCAGTCGAAGTCAGCTCGGTGGTTTAAAGGTGCAATTCACGCTACCTATCCTAGGGTCTGTTGACCTTTCAAGCTGATTTTTTCAGTAGTTTATACCTTCTTTATACCAGGCAGAGGCATCTCAAGTAGAATAACTTCCTGAGATGCCGATAATGCCGAAGAAAGCAGCTCCCGCGAGTAAAAGTAGCGATTGAGCCTAATGCCAATTACTCCGTGGTTAAGTATACTGTGGGCCTATTTGGATAAGGAACTCTTTGACCATGTTTGATATCGCCCTTTACGAGCCAGAAATTGCCCCCAATACAGGCAATATTATTCGTCTATCGGCTAATTGTGGTGCGCAACTGCACTTAATTGAACCACTAGGTTTTGATTTTGAAGAGAAAAAGCTGCGTCGAGCGGGATTAGATTATCATGACCTCACTCGGGTAACTCGTCATCAAAACTATCAAGCATTTATCGATTATCTTACCGCGCGCGGTGAATTTAGAATCTTTGCTTGCACCACCAAAACCACTGGTCATCATGTGGATGCCCAATTTCAACCGGGGGATGTTTTACTGTTTGGTCCTGAAACACGAGGCTTACCAGCAGAGTTAATCCAAAGCTTACCGATGGAACAACGGATCCGTATACCTATGATGCCAGATGCGCGTAGCCTGAATTTATCCAACGCCGTGGCGATTATTGCCTTTGAGGCCTGGCGTCAATTTGAATTTAAGGGAGCGCAATAACCCCTTACTAAGTAGTGCCATGTTGAACAAACTAGAAGTGGGGTGAATAGCACCTCACTCAATAGAAAGATGGCAATAAAGATGGCGATAAATACGCAAACAACTTGGAGTTGCAGATAGGCGGCAAGAAAGTTCATCCTTATGAGCATAGGCAGACGATGTGATTGGGTGACCGAGCGTAGCCAACACCCCTGCAGCTTCAAGTCGGAAGGGTATAGCAAAAAGGCCGCCTAGGCGACCTTTGTATAATCTGAATAAGTATCAGTTATTATAGAGTTACAACTTGAGCAGCTTGTAAACCTTTTTGACCGTTTTCAACGATGAAAGATACTTTTTGGCCTTCAGTAAGAGTTTTGAAACCTTCAGAAGCGATTGCGTTGAAATGTACGAATACATCAGCGCCGCCGTTGTCTTGAGATAGGAAACCAAAACCTTTAGTTTCGTTGAACCACTTTACTGTACCAGTTGCTTTGTTAGACATAATTTGTCCCTTATATAGAAATTCATAGGATTGCTGCGCTATTGCGCAAAGTGCTAAAGCATGAATTATTTAATGTAGCGAATCATGTAAGGGAAATATTAGGATAACAACTTTTACGATGGGATTCTAAGAATTTACTTTTACTTTTGATTTTCATTAATAACTCTTAACTATAGAGCCAGATAACTATAATCCTTTCAGTATGATTAAGCAAATGGTTTATTGCCTTTTGCTGAAATAATTATCACCACTATCGTCAAACCACTTACCGTGGCAGGTTGGCGGCCAGTGAGTGAAAACTGTGTCGGCAACAAAGTTAAACAGCGATAGGCTAGCCTTTGGTGAGAGCCACCAATGACTCTCATAATCACTATAAACCTAGACAGGCTATGAGGTTGGGTTGCACAACCATCAGCCACATTCCTGCCGTCTTAGGTCTACAATGATCAATGCAAGCAACAATATTAATGCAAGCGATCAGGGGGGGATTCAGAATCGTCTTTACGCTGATATTCACCCTCAAACGTATCCCCTGCGCCAGGTTCGCTGCGGTTACGATGCTGCTCAAAAGACTGATTCGTCGTGATGGTATTCACCACTAAGTACTCCATGAGATAGTGCGCTAAACGCGCCCTTAGCTTAGGTAATAAGATGATTAAGCTCAGGCCATCCGTAATAAAACCTGGCGTTAGCAACAGCACTCCGGCGACCGCCAGTAGCATTCCTTCTAGAATTTGCTGCGCTGGTACCTCCCCACGCTGAATGCGTTGTTGTACTCCAAGAAAAGTTTTTACCCCCTGACTGCGCACTAATATCGCGCCAACCGTTGCGGTCAAGAGAATTAACCCCACCGTGATCCACAGCCCTAACAAGCTCCCAAGCTGGATTAAGACTGCAATTTCAACAATCGGTAAAAAAATAAATAAAAGTAATAAAATCAGCACACTAACCACTCCCTCAACGGATGCTGTCAATTATCGCATCAACTCTACTATGGCTAGATGAATCAATGAGATTGATGTGATAAGCATAGATAAATCAAGCATCAGAGTAAATAGATAGGCTGACGATACTCGGACCACTCAATGATCCTTGAAGCGGAAGACGTGAGTCAACAGCGCTTCAAATTTAGGTGTCACTTCAAGTAATAAGACGATAACCATCACCAGCTCAGTCAATAGCTAGGAAAAGTGATCCAGTTCCTATTTTTTATCTGCAACTTGAGTATCATAACGATAGAAGTCAGGACAGATTTTCCAGCCAGCGATTCTGATGAATGGATTCTTAAGGCAGAGATGGCTAAGTGTAAGCAACTAAAAATAATTATCTTAAGGATCCTGTGATGGCTACCCAAACTGAAACCTCAATGACACCTCAAACTACTCGTATCGAAGAAGACTTACTTGGCCAACGCCACGTTCCAGCGGATGCTTATTATGGTATCCATACATTACGAGCAATCGAAAACTTTAATATCTCTAATGTCACCATTTCCGATGTTCCTGAATTTGTCCGTGGCATGGTTATGACCAAAAAAGCCGCTGCGCTCGCTAACAAAGAGCAAGGTGTGATCCCTAAAGATGTTGCTAACTACATTATTCAGGCCTGTGACCTTATTTTGGAAACCGGCAAATGCATGGATCAATTCCCATCGGATGTGTTTCAAGGTGGTGCAGGCACATCGGTGAATATGAATACCAATGAAGTGATTGCCAACCTTGCTCTTGAGCTGATGGGCAAACAAAAAGGTGAGTACCAGTTCATTAACCCTAATGACCATGTCAACAAGAGCCAATCGACTAACTGTGCTTACCCAACGGGCTTCCGTATTGCCGTCTATAACAGTATTCTCAAACTGATTGAGTCGATTGAATACATCAAAGGCGCTTTTGAGCTTAAAGCCGTCGAGTTTAACCAAATCCTTAAAATGGGACGCACTCAGTTACAAGATGCAGTACCCATGACAGTAGGTCAGGAGTTTCATGCATGGGCAGTCACTCTTAATGAAGAAATTCGCGCTCTTCAATACACTTCTAAATTACTGTTAGAAGTTAACCTAGGTGCCACAGCCATAGGCACTGGTTTAAACACCGCACCAGGTTATCAAGCATTGGCAATCCAATATTTGGGGGAAGTCACTGGGCTGGAAGTGGTTCCGGCGGAAGATTTAATTGAAGCGACCTCAGATTGTGGCGCTTATGTAATGACCCATGGCGCGCTGAAACGCTTAGCGATGAAGCTATCAAAGATCTGTAACGATTTACGCCTACTTTCCTCTGGGCCACGCGCTGGACTCAACGAGCTTAACTTACCTGAACTACAAGCAGGCTCATCAATCATGCCGGCCAAAGTTAACCCCGTCATCCCTGAGGTGGTTAACCAAGTGTGCTTTAAAGTCTTCGGTAATGACAATACCATTACTTACGCCGCAGAAGCGGGACAATTACAGCTTAACGTTATGGAGCCTGTGATTGCGCAAGCGATGTTTGAGTCTATTTCCTTACTGTCTAACGCTTGTGTTAACTTGCGTGATAAATGTGTCGATGGTATTACGGTCAACAAAGAGATCTGTGAAGGCTATGTATTTAACTCCATAGGTATCGTCACTTACCTTAACCCTTATATCGGCCACCATGAAGGCGACATCGTGGGTAAAATCTGTGCTGAAACGGGCAAAAGCGTACGCGAGGTGGTTCTTGAGCGTGGTTTGCTCACTGAAGAAGAGCTAGATGACATTTTCTCAGTCGACAACTTAATGTACCCTAAATACAAAGCAAAACGTTATGAGTAACTAAATTGACTCATCAAGAAGGCTCTGATTCAGAGCCTTCTTGGTTTCTGGACGATGGAAAGTCACGAAAACTTATTTTAAATCATGGTAATTTAGCCATCTTATTGACTCACTTCCATCCAACAAAGCAACCTTATGAATTTATATACCCCAATCACTTGGTAAGTAGAAAGGGGATAACCCAAGGCCGTTTGAACTTTGGGCAAATAAAGCGGATTTTCCCATAATCTTTTAGGAGTATAAGATGTTCATAATTGAGTTCCTTATCGTATTAGGATGTATCCTAATCGGTGCTAGGATTGGTGGTATTGGACTAGGTGTCATGGGCGGGATTGGTCTGGCCATTCTCAGTTTTGTATTTGGTCTGCGGCCAACTAGCCCACCGATTGATGTCATGTTAATGATCATGGCTGTTGTCGCCGCTGCGGCTTCAATGCAAGCTGCCGGTGGTCTAGATTATTTGATCAAAATCGCCAGCAATATCTTGCGTAAAAACCCACGTCATATCACTTTCATCGCCCCATTAGTCACCTACTTTTTTACCATGATGGCTGGAACGGGTCACGTTGCCTACTCGGTATTACCTGTTATTGCAGAAGTCAGTCGCCGTAGTGGTATTCGCCCAGAGCGTCCACTTGGTATGGCCGTCATCGCATCACAGTTTGCGATTGTGGCTAGCCCTATCGCAGCTGCCGTGGTGGCACTAGTGGCTTTCTTGGAACCACAAGGAATTACTTTAGGTAACGTACTGATCGTCACTATCCCAAGTACATTCCTCGGTCTTGCCTGTGCTTGTATTTTTGTTAATAAAATCGGTAAAGAGCTGAAAGACGATCCTGAATATCAACGTCGCCTGCAAGATCCTGAATTCCGTGCAGAAATGGAACAAGAAATGCAAGTGGAAGATATTCAAATCACGCCACAAGCCAAAACATCGGTTTCTCTGTTCCTATTTGGTGCGATTATCGTCGTCTTTATGGGCGCGATTCCTGCTTTACGGCCACATTTTGATGGCTCGCCAATGGGAATGGCTCATACGATTGAAATCGTGATGTTATCAGTCGCGGCTTTGATCATTCTGATCTGTAAACCTGATGGTAATACTATTACTCAGGGCTCAGTCTTCCATGCCGGGATGCGGGCCATCGTCGCTATCTTTGGTATCGCTTGGCTGGGTGATACCTTTATCGCAGGCCACGGTGATATGGTTAAAGAAGCAGTATCAGGATTAGTAGAGGTCGCACCTTGGACTTTTGCTTTTGCGCTATTTGCGTTATCCGTCATGGTCAACAGCCAAGGAGCAACCACCGCAGTGTTGGTTCCCGTAGCGATTACTTTAGGTTTACCACCAGCGATCATTATTGCGGTTTTTGTTGCGGTGAATGGTTACTTCTTTGTTCCTAACTATGGCCCCATCATCGCCTCGATTGACTTTGACCGCACCGGTAGCACTCGCATCGGTAAATACATTTTTAACCATAGTTTTATGCTACCCGGTCTACTCAGCATGACCTTCAGCATCGGATTTGGTTTGGTTTTAGCCAATATCTTCCTCTGATCATCAGATCAACGAGTGTTAAAGGGAGCAATCGCTCCCTTTTTATTTTTGATATAAATCAAACAAGCAGCGATTAATTACTCCTTAGCGTTAACTATCAAAACTGCATAATATTTCTTGTTATTTTACTAAAAAATAAATACTGCCCTACCTTGTTATCACCAGCCTACTGTTTAGGTATAACTAACCCAGACGTTCCAGGAGCGACGTTTCATGTAAAGCATATTATTTCATTATTAATAAAATAATACCCTGAAACAAATAGCTACAACTCCGTTCATCTTTATATCTAAGGATATTCTGTGAAGCAAAGCGAAGATAATTAAATCCACTCTATTTAAAATAAACCTCATTAAGGTCTGTAGATAAATTTTCACTCAACATTGTTATTGTTATTAAATGTATTTTTTCGCTGATTAATATACCCAAAAAATTTGAAGTTGCAGGTAGGCGGCAAGTGAGTAAGTCCCCATGAGCATAGATAGACTATGTGATTGGGGCGAACGAACGTAGCCAACACCCCTGCAGCTTCAAGTAGGAAGGGTATAAGAGAAATATTCTTAAATTAAAAAGTGACCATTATTCCAAACATTAGCCACCAAGCACATTTAGTCTTGAACTTCTAAATGTAAGGAGAACGCTATGACAAGCCAAACGTTACCTACTCAACGTAAGAAAGGCTTTTTTGCCAATCTAAAATTCCCTTCAGCCTATACTATTTTATTTTTACTGATCGCTTTTGTCGCTTTATTAACCTGGATCGTCCCTGCAGGCCAATATGAACGCACAATGAATGAAGAGTTAGGTCGAGAAGTTCCGATTGCTGGCACCTACGCACCAGCAGAAGGTAATCCACAAGGTATTCTCGATGTGCTTCTTGCCCCCATTGACGGTTTCTATGACCATAATACCTATGAAGCAGCAGCCATTGATGTATCGCTATTTATTTTAATTATTGGTGGTTTTCTAGGATTGGTGACCAAAACTGGAGCCATTGACGCGGGTATTGAACGGGTCACTTCTCGTTTACAAGGCAGGGAAGAGTTAATGATACCCATCCTGATGGCGCTATTCGCTGCTGGAGGGACAATTTATGGTATGGCAGAAGAATCTCTTCCCTTCTATACCTTGTTAGTGCCAGTGATGATGGCCGCTCGCTTTGACCCTGTTGTTGCTGCCGCTACCGTATTACTAGGAGCTGGCATTGGTACCTTAGGCTCTACCATTAACCCCTTTGCAACCGTGATTGCGGCCAACGCTGCGGGGATTCCCTTTACTGACGGTATTTTACTGCGTCTTGCGATTTTATTAGTGGGCTGGATCATCTGTGTTATGTACGTCATGCGCTATGCGAAAATGGTTCGCGCCGATCAAAGTAAATCTATTGTGTATGATAAATATGAAGAAAACCAAGCGCATTTTTTAGGTAATCGCAGCGGAGAAGCCTTAGCATTTACCACCACTCGCAAAATTATTTTAACCATCTTTGCACTTTCTTTTGCCGTCATGATCTATGGTGTCTCTGTGGCTGGCTGGTGGATGGCTGAAATTTCTGCCATGTTCTTAGGTTCAACGATTCTCATTGGCTTAATTGCTCGCATGAGTGAAGAGGAGTTCACCTCCAGCTTCATTGATGGTGCTCGTGATTTATTAGGCGTCGCGTTAATCATTGGGATTGCACGAGGTATTGTTGTTGTCATGGATAGAGGCATGATCACCGATACAATACTCAATTCAGCTGAGCACATCGTCACTGGCTTATCCTCGGTGATGTTTATTAACGTCATGTATTGGCTAGAAATTCTGTTATCTTTCTTAGTACCATCGTCTTCAGGTCTGGCGGTGCTCACTATGCCCATCATGGCTCCATTGGCTGATTTCGCTGGCGTTAGTCGCGATCTCGTAGTGACCGCTTATCAATCGGCTTCAGGGCTCGTCAACCTCGTTACACCAACGTCAGCGGTTGTTATGGGAGGCTTGGCTATTGCCCGTGTGCCTTATGTACGTTGGATAAAATGGGTGGCACCATTACTCGGCATTCTGTGTGTATTCATTATGATTATGCTTAGTATTGGTGTGCTGCTGTAATGGCTTACTCTA